>JBEGVI010000143.1:0-23184 GCA_041178485.1 Bacteroidota bacterium
AGTAACTTTTAGTATTTAACTACTTTTCTATTTGCCGTTCGACCGGTAGAATTGGCAAGAGTGACAGTATAGACACCTGCATTCCAACAGGTTGTATTCAGCAATGTTGTACCTTCTGAAATAACATCTTTGTAAATAGTACGTCCGGAAAGATCGCACACATGAACAGAAAGAATTTCAGGGGAATTGATCTTTAATTCATCAGAAAAAGGTACAGGGTAAATGCTCAAATCAGAGAAAACTTCATTCGAGAATCCGGCATAGCAATTATTTGTAGCAGCGAAGGTCGGCGGGGCGAAATCAAAAATTGCTGCATCCGGACAGCGTGCATAGGAAATATCTGTCGTTTGAAGAGGAAATGCAATTTGCTCGTATGCAGTTGTACCATTTCCAAAAAACAATGTTTCTCCCGTAGAACTAAGCTTAAAATTCGTGTGTAACCCGGACTGATCAGCATCTTTATCTGCCCAAACAATTAGATACGCATTCGGAGCGATATATGTTCCTGCGGGAAATTGCCACTCATTCAACAACAAAGGGTCGTCAGACAAAAACAGAGCAGACAGATCTTTAGCACTTGAGGTGGTATTGAATAATTCTATCCAGTCATCCTTTTCACCGTAATTGTCCTCGGCAGTGGCACCATTGTCGGCCATAATTTCATTAACCACAATTTCTCCCGGCAACGGCGAAGGAATCACAACAGCAAGTGTATGGTATTCATGCTCTGCACGCTGCGGACTAAACAGCCCTGCATCCGAATTTTCTGTGTAAAAATAATACTGCAAGTTGCTACAGTTCAATGTCACAGACACACCAAATGTATGATCTCCTGCTACACCATCGCCGTGCAAGCCATCGTCGAACATCGGAACACGTGTAAACTTGTCCTGGATGGCATACCTGTAACCGAAATAGGCAACGGTCTCATTTGAACATGTGAGCGTCATGGTGATAGTTTCCCCGTATGTTGGAGCAGCATTGCTTGGTGAAAACGCTGCAATCGATGGCGCAACCAGAAGATATTCAGAGTTTGTTGCAAAGAAAGTGGATCGTGCATCCATAAGTTGCTGGATTCCGGGAATCGTTGACCCCATCGGGCCACCTCCTGGAGTAGAGGTTGTGAGGCTGTTTTGAAATTGAGTATACGTAAAAAACTTATACGGATCCAACTGAACGGAAGTATTTATTGTTGCGCGCAAAGCATTGGCCGTAGTCAAGTAATTTCCTGAAACAAAAATTTCCTGAACAATAGTTCTCAGATGAGCCATATACATACGCTTGAACATAGGATCTGAAAGCATTTTAACAATTAGAGGGTGAATTGGCGAGGTACTGTTTGAGAGTGGATCAAGCGTACTTGGAGACGTTAATGGACCCGAGCCCGTTCCTCCGGGAAAACCTCCAAAACTCATATTTAAATCCCATAAAATAGGATCAAAACGTCCATTAAGATCTTTGTACAGGTAATAATTTTGGCGAAAAGCCCCGGAATAAGAATCCAGATTCACAAGAACATTGTTATATGCCAGCATCCAGAGTGCGCGATCCACATCGAGGACCGTTTCTATTTGCGTGAAGTTATTGTTCAAAATATTGATCAATTCAACCAGATCGTTCCAACCATACGTGGATTTCAACTCGTAATTGAGCAGATACAAAGACGAGTCAGCTCCCAGATAAGACAAATCGGGATTGCCCCCACCTCCCGGACCCGCTCCACCAATGGGATTGCATTTAAAAAAGGAATCTTCCGAAGTGTAAAAATGATTTCCACAAAAATCTTCAGTTATGCTCTCTGCGTTTGAGTACAATCCACGCAAAGAACCATTGATGTACACATTCGCGAAATTCGCTTTTGGACAATCCATGTATTGCTCGAGTATTGCATAAGAAAGTACCTCTCTGATCATGGATGGATCCTGATAACCGTTTTGCAGTTTGACTTCGGTATATCCTTCATAATCCTGACCTCCTTTAATGTAGTCAAGATTGAGATGCAATGGATTCTTGTTATTTGAGGCATTGTAAGAACTGTTGCCTTTGTATTTCACCCCAACGCTATCGAATACTACTCCATTAATTCTTACTGAATCAGCAATCACATAGGTATCTGTAATGGTCGCTGCATCCAGTAGAGCATCCCAGCTGGCGGAAGCGAAAAACACTTCGATCTTTTGAATTGTTGCACGGTCATAAAACGTGGTCTGAGACCATATCGTTCCCTCTAGCGCAAACAAGCACAAGGATGTCAAAGCAAGTATTTTTTTCATAGTTAAAGAATTTGTAGGCCAGAAATGAAAATCAATGTTAAGCAAATATTAATAAAGATGTTGTTTTTTTAGAATACTTGTGCTGTATATAAAAAAAAACGCCCTTGAAGTAGGACGTTTTTCTGATTTAATGAGTTGGATTAGACATCAATCTTGGCGTATTTGGCATTTCGCTCGATGAATTCACGTCTTGGTGGAACGTCATCCCCCATGAGCATCGAAAAGATCTGGTCGCATTCTGCTGCATTTTCAATTGTTACTTGTCTGAGCGTGCGGCTTTCCGGATTCATTGTAGTTTCCCACAACTGCTCTGCGTTCATCTCTCCCAAACCTTTATATCGTTGAACATTCACAGAAGATTCACTTCCACCACCTTTCATGTCCTGAATAAGTCTATCCCGCTGGTCTTCATTCCAAGCATACTCCGACTTGTTTCCTTTTTTCACCTGATAAAGAGGAGGAGTGGCAATGTATATATACCCATTTTCAATCAACTCCTTCATATACCTGAAGAAGAAGGTCAAAATAAGTGTTTCGATGTGCGAACCATCCACGTCGGCATCACACATGATTATGATCTTATGGTAGCGAAGCTTCTCTAGATTTAGCGCTTTAGAATCTTCTTCAGTTCCAATTCTAACACCAAGTGCAGTGTAGATATTTTTAATCTCTTCATTCTCGAAGATCTTGTGCTGCATTGCTTTTTCCACGTTAAGGATTTTTCCCCTAAGCGGCATAATGGCTTGAAAATGACGATCCCTGCCCTGCTTAGCTGTTCCACCCGCGGAGTCACCCTCAACAAAATAAATCTCACAAGCTGCAGGATCCTTTTCAGAACAATCGGCCAGTTTACCAGGCAGTCCCGAACCAGAGAGCACATTCTTTCTCTGAACCATTTCTCTTGCTTTGCGTGCAGCATGTCGGGCACGTGCAGCGAGAATCACTTTTTCAACAATAATTCTAGCCTCATTGGGATGCTCCTCCAGATATGCAGAAAGCATTTCAGAAACCGCCTGACTCACCGGAGCAGTAACTTCACGGTTGCCGAGTTTTGTTTTCGTTTGTCCTTCAAATTGTGGTTCGGCCACCTTAACTGATACAACAGCCGTAAGCCCTTCTCTGAAGTCATCGCCGTCGATCTCAATCTTTTCTTTTGCCAGCATTCCCGAGTCAGTAGCATATTTTTTCAGCGTGTTGGTCAAACCTCTTCTGAATCCGGAAAGATGCGTTCCTCCTTCGTGCGTGTTGATGTTGTTTACGTATGCCTGGATGTTTTCCGTGTAAGAGGTATTGTATGTCAAAGAAACTTCAACCGGTATTCCCTCACGTTCTCCCTCGAAATAAATCACATCTGTAATTAAGGGTTCGCGGTTGCGGTCCAAATACTGGGCAAATTCCCTAAGTCCACCCTCAGAGAAGAAGGTATGCGCGACTGGATTTCCTTTTTCATCTTCCTCGCGAAGATCCGTTAATGTGATCGTGATGCCTTTATTCAAGAAGGCAAGTTCCCTCATTCTGGCAGCGAGCGTATCATAATTATATTCAGTAAACTCAAAAATGGACGCATCCGGTTTAAAGGTCACTTCTGTGCCCGTTTCATTAGAGTCCCCAACAACTCGGACGTCATACAAGGGCTTTCCGATGCTGTACTCCTGCTCGAATACTTTCCCTTCCCTGCGAACCGTAGCCTTCAAATGGGTAGATAGAGCGTTCACGCAGGAAACACCTACCCCGTGCAGTCCTCCGGAAACCTTATACGTGTCTTTATCGAATTTTCCACCGGCGTGAAGTACGGTCATTACTACTTCCAGCGCAGACTTCTTTTCTTTGGTATGCATTGCAGTAGGGATACCACGTCCGTTGTCCTTTACTGTAATTGAGTTGTCCTGATTGATCCACACCCCTATAGTATCACAATGTCCTGCAAGAGCCTCATCAATGGAATTGTCAACTACCTCATAAACCAGGTGGTGAAGTCCTTTAACACCTACATCACCGATGTACATGGCAGGACGTTTTCTAACCGCTTCGAGTCCTTCGAGGACCTGAATATTGTCTGCTGAATAATTGTCTTTCGCTAAATCTTCGCTCATAGTATTATGGAGTTTTTTCTCAACTCACAAATGTAACGAAAACGCACGTTTTAGAAGGTCCTGAGAACTGCTTGAGGACCTTAACTTATCAACAATATATTAACGAAAGATCCTATTTTGTAATCCACTTGATTACCTCAGGATCGTTGGGTAAGGTCCGTGGTCCGATGACTTTTTCAAGTTGGCCTTCCTCATTCAACAGGTATTTCTGAAAATTCCACTTCACTTCGCTGTCTTCGACACCATTTAAAGACTTGGAGGTAAGAAACTTGTATACTTCGTGCATGTCATCACCCTTCACGGAAATCTTACTCATCATTGGAAAACTTACGCCGTAGTTTTTCTGACAGAACTCTGCAATCTCCTCGTTTGTACCCGGTTCCTGAGCCATAAAATTATTTGCAGGGAAACCAATAATCACAAAATTGCTATCCTTATATTTCTGATAAAGTTCCTCCAATTGCTCGTATTGCGGCGTCAACCCACATTTGGAAGCAGTATTGACCACCATTACTTTTTTTCCTTTGAGAGATGAGAAATTGAAGTCATTCCCTGAAATATCTTTCACAGAGAAAGAATGAATACTTTGAGCACATGCTGTCATAACAAACAAACTAGAGATTACACTTAAAATACTTTTCACGGCTATTCTTTAGGAGTTCAGACAAATATAATCTTCATTTGTTCGATATATGAATGTTTTTTAGGAACATTTTTTGCGTTTTTCCGAATAACAACAAAGATGCGTTCGATTTTAAAGATATTCCTTTTCGTGTTTATTGTCCTTCCCGTGATGGCTCAGACGTCTCTAGAAGGAATATGGCAAGGCATCCTGATCAAAGATGGTTCTGCGATCGAGCAATCGAGTATTTTATTCGCCGAGTTTAAAGAAAATTCAGGGAGTATTGAAGGTAAAACCAGGGATGAATTGTACAATACGGATCAGTATGCAGTGAAGCGGATCAAAGGTACTGCGGATCAAAACACACTAACTTTCAAACAAATTGTAATTGAGCGAAAAAAGAATTCTTCGAAAACGAACTGGTGCCTTATCTCAGCAACACTCAGCTATTCGGACAGCTCAGGGTACCTCGAGGGGCGTTATACAAGCACTGACTGCAAGCGAAATACCGGTAAAATCATCTTGTACCGTTCAACCGCAGCTTTTTCAGAATCAGACACCTCTTCTTTTTCTCATGCGTGGTTCAAACCTTTTATTTATAACTTCAAGAAAGGATATGTGTCTCCGGAAAAACTTGAACTTGAACGAAAAAACTTTGCCTTCCAACCCGTTTATTTTGACCATGATAAAGCAGAAATCAGACCGGAGTACATAGATTTTCTCTTGCGAATGACACGAGTAGTTGACGGACATTCCGACTTAAGGATTCGGGTAACAGGACATACTGATTCAGATGGCAGCGATGCCTACAACATTGATCTATCGAAGAGACGGGCAAAAGCGCTGATAGATTTCTTTGTTCAGCATGGACTCAGTGAAGATAGAATCGAGATTGATTTTAAAGGAGAAAAAGACCCAATCGACAACAATTCAACACCGGAAGGAAAACAAAAGAACCGTCGTGTGGATTTCGCTTTTATTTAACCGACTTTTTCTTGGCCGTGAACTCAATGATGATTCCTAGGGAAGGCTGCACAATTCCTGCAGTGTTTTCCACAGTCTTCGTCAAATAGCGCGAAGGGTCATTGGGGTCGGTTACCGGATTTCCGCTGGCATCTTTCACAACCAAAAGATAGGGTGCAACAGGCGTTTTCCGTCCATAAAGATTCTGTATGTCCAGATAGAAATTCATAGAAAACTTATCTAAAAAGATCTTTTTATCTACCCGAACATTTAATTGATGGTTGGCTCCTTCTCTGAGGGTATTCAATTGATTGTAATCAAATAGACCTTGTCCTGTAACATCCCAAACAGGCTTCAGACTCGATGTCTCTACATCGTACGGCGTAAAAGGTGAGCCTCCATTGAAAAGCCATCGCATTCCGAGTTCCCAGCCTTTCTTGAAACGCTTTCCTCCGGTAAGTGAGATAATGTTTCTGCTGTCCCATGAACTCGGCACATACACGCCATTTTTATCCAGGAACTCAGAACGGACATATGTGTAGGCGACAATTCCGTAAAAGCCTTTCCATAGTTTCTGCTGATAGAGAAATTCAACGCCGTACGCTCTTCCTTCCGAAGTTGAAGTTACCGATTCATTTCCGACAACTCCGAAGTCTGAGCCGAGATTAGCCAATGATATAGAATCTTTAATTGAAAAAGGATAATTGTGGTATTTCTTATAGAACGTTTCTACAGAGAACCGAGAATTTAATTCTGTCAGATACGCTGCTCCTACCACAAAATGATCGGCACTGATATATTTCAAATTATTCTTTTTGTTGACCAATTCGCCGGCATTGTCACGAAATCCCAATATGGTATATGCAGGCAACTGATGAAAGCGCGCCATATTTCCATTCAAGGTAAGACGATTGTTTAATTTATATGTCAACGAGAACATGGGAGAAAGTTGTTCCCGTGGATCGCTCATCGAACTTGAATAATTGTTAAAATCGCTTCTCAAACCAATTGAGAAATTCAAGCGCTCATCGGCAGAGCCGTTTGATAATTGCGCAAATAAGGATCCTTTGCTCAGGAATAAATTAGAGGTATAATCTATTGTTACCGGGACCCCTTGAATGCTTATACGATTGAAGGTACTGTTGTTATATCTTGCATATTCGTACCCAACACCCGTATTGAATTTCCATCCTTTCCAATTTACAGTATGTTCAAATCTGAATTTATTTTCAGCTTCAAAAGATGAATAATCTAAAATTTTATTCTCAGGTGCTTCAATATTTCCTGCATAGCGTGTCGCTATATTTTTCAGCATGTTGCGGCTCACGACAATGTTTTGGTAACTCTTTTTAGAATAATGAAGCCAGTTCACTCCAAGGGTATAATTCCATTGGTCTTGGGTAGGTATGTTGTTAAGAATATAATCATTGAATTCCTTCGTGGTAGAATCGGTTACCTTGTCGTTCACTTTTGTGTTCAATTTAAAATCATCTAAGGCGCCCAGTCCAATGAACGTAATCCTGTTTTTCTGGTTGAGTTTAAGGTTAAGTTTGTATTGAAAATCGTTGTAGGTTGGTAAAAATGGTAATTGTAGAGCAGCAAACAAAAATTGCAGGTAGGACCTTCTTGCAGAAAAGATGAAATCAGCTTTTTTGCCAATTGGACCATCAAAAGTAAGCGCTGCATCGCTTGAGCCAAGTGCAAAATTGGTAATCAGTCCGTCAGAGTTTCCATCCTTCTGCTTGAAGGAAATAACAGAACTTAATCCATTTGCACGGTTGGAGGGAAATGCTCCTGAATAGAAATCTACTTCCCTGATAAAATTAACATTCAAGAGACCGACAGGGCCTCCGCTACTTCCCTGCGTTGCGAAGTGATTGATGTTCGGAACCTCTATTCCGTCCAGATAAAATTTATTCTCTCCGGGCGCACCTCCGCGAATTACAATATCATTGCGGAATGTCGCTCTGGAAGCCACTCCCGGAAGCGCCTGAAGAACCTTGCTCACATCACGGCCTGCCCCCGGTTGACGTTCAATTTCGGTTGCGTTTAACGTTCTAAGAGAAACCGGTGATTCAGATCTCGGTACGAAAGGAGAGGCCTTCACCACAATTTCCTTTTGCTCTTTCACAAATGGTTCTAAACCAAAATCAAGGTCCACAACACGAAGAATCGTTACAGTGATGTCGTTTATTATTAGATCTTGATAACCACTCGAACTGGCTTTAAACGAATACACCCCCGCTGGCAATCCCTCAATTATGTACTTTCCATCCGCGTCGGAAACGGCACCGAACTGTTGTCCAATGACAGATATTTTAACGAAAGGCAGTGCCTCGTTGTTTGTTGAATTGTACACCTTTCCAGTGACTTTCGAAACCTGAGAATAACCGATTGTGGAAACCGTGATGAGGATAAGAAATAAAAATCTGCGCATAAAATGTAAATCGTCTAATTCTAAGACAAAAAACGACTTAAAATGTTTAAGGACAAAAAAAAGACCGCTGTTGCGGCCTCTATTTAATTATTTATCGTCGGATACCCTTTTCCATTGTTGGGTTCGGAAAAATGGTCCTATGTATCCGCGGACATTCAACCTGTCTTTATTGTCCTCATCCAGCCACATGGCTACAGTGTAAATTTTTCCATTTTCCGGATCGACAATTGTTCCGCCTTTCCACTCGTCCCCGTCCCATTTCAAACCTCTGACAATCTGCAATCCAACAAGTGGCTGATCTTTTCTGTCATCCGTGCATTTTGTACACTTTGGATTTGGTCCTCTACCCTCTCTGGGATACAAGTAGGTAATTTTACCATAAAGCTTGTCGTTGCTTTTGTACAATTCAACAATCGACTTTTGTTTTCCTGTCTCGTCATCAATGGTAATCCATTTTCCAACACACGTCTGGGCATTGGTGAAAAGAGCTGCCAATACAAAGAGACTTAAAATGATTGATTTCATATACTTATCCTTTAACGTTACATTTTGTTCAAATTTATTGATTTAGCCCTTCATAATAAAATTATAAATGATTTTTTTTCCACCAGGTGTTAAAATTGATTCCGGATGAAATTGAACTGCATAAACTCTTTTGTGCAAGTGTTCCAGGGCCATCACAACACCCTCTTCACTCCATGCGGTAATTTTAAAATTTCTCAATGAAGTCCCCTGCACTGCCCAACTGTGGTAAAGACCTGCCTGAAATTTTTCAGGAAGATCTCCAAATAAAATAGACGAACCTGCTTTTACAACATTCACAGCAACACCATGCCTGACTTGATCAAGATTAAATAATTGTGCGCCATCATGCTCTGCAATTCCCTGCATTCCGAGACAGATGCCCAAGAGAGCGACCCTATCTGAAATACCATCGAGTATTTCAAACATGTTTTTTTTCTCTCGAGGGAGCCCCGGTCCGGGAGACAGGACAATATGTGTGAATTCATTGAGTTTATTCAAATCTAAATTGTCATGTTCAACCACGACGACCTCTGCTCCGAGTGACCACAAATAATGATGTATGTTAAAAGTGAAGGAATCGTAAAAATCTACAAGCAGAACTTTCAAAATATCTTTATCGAATGATTAAACTTGTACAAAAATAGACAACACGTTCGAGAAGACACAAAGACTTTTTTAAGATGAAAAAACAAATTCAAATTTCAGGTGCTCCTGCTCCCGTTGGCCCTTACAGTCAGGCGATCATGATCAGCAACACACTCTATGTCAGCGGACAGATTCCTCTAGTGCCTACAACGGGACAATTGATCACAGACTCCATTGAAGACGCCACGCATCAGGTAATGAAGAATATCCAAGCATTGGTCGAAGAAGCAGGCTTATCCCTTGAGAACATTGTAAAATGCAGTATTTTTCTGAAAAGCATGGATGATTTTGCCCGTATGAATCAGGTGTATTCAAGTTATTTTAAAGACATACCTCCTGCAAGAGAAACAGTGCAAGTAGCTAAACTGCCTCTGGACGTATCTGTAGAGATCTCTTGTATTGCCGTAAAATTCTAAGTTGGAGAACAAAACGCTTCATAAAATCGCCGTAATCATTGTCAATTACAATGTTGAACATTTCCTTGAACAATGTCTCAACTCCGTCAGGAAAGCGCTGAACGGAATAGATGGGGAAGTCTTTATGGTGGATAATCACTCCATTGATTCTTCAGTGGATACCGTGAAAGCAAAATTTCCCGAGGTCAAGATCATAGCAAACAAATCAAACGTAGGATTTTCGCGTGCAAACAATCAGGCAATTTCGGTTTCCTCATCAGAGTATATTCTTCTATTGAATCCTGATACTGTCGTTGAAGAAGATACATTTCGTAAAGTCATTGATTTTATGGATCGCCATCCTGAAGCAGGTGGACTTGGCGTACGAATGGTCGATGGAAAAGGAAGATTTCTCCCTGAATCAAAGCGTGGACTCCCCACTCCACTAGTGGCGTTTTATAAAATTTTTGGTCTATCGCGATTGTTCCCTGGCAGCAAGCTTTTCGGCCAATATCATGCAGGGCATCTCGGAGAATTTGAAGTCAATGAAACACAAGTGCTCAGCGGGGCGTTCATGCTGATGCGAAATACAGCCCTTGAGAAAGTTGGTCTTTTGGACGAGTCCTTTTTCATGTATGGCGAAGACATTGACCTCTCCTATCGAATTTTGAAAGGAGGATACAAAAACTACTATTTCCCGGAGACTACGATAATTCATTACAAAGGAGAAAGCACCAAAAAAAGTTCAGTAAACTACGTTTTTGTATTTTACAAAGCGATGGTGATTTTTGCGAGAAAACATTTTTCTCAAAAAAATGCCCGAATTTTCTCATCCCTCATCCACCTTGCCATCTATTTTCGCGCTGCACTCGCTTTACTGATGCGCTTTATTAAAAAGGCAACTTTGCCATCAATGGATGCCGTGATATTGCTTCTGGGCCTTTTCGCGATGACACTCCAATGGCAGCGGATTCAAATTGATTTCCCGGATTATGTAAGGAGCATTTCAATTCCATCGTATCTCGGTCTGTGGATGACAGGTGTTGCCATCTGTGGCGGATATGAAAACCCATTAAAAGTAAGCTCCGTGCTGCGCGGAACACTTTACTCTACCCTTGTGATTCTGATAATTTACGCCCTTTTGCCCAAGACCTGGCAATTTTCACGATTATTCATTCTGACCGGCGCACTTTGGGTGATTGGATATTATATACTCTCTCGAATTTACTTGCATTTTTCAATCGGCAAACAATTCAGGTTGACCCAAGCAAACAGTAAAAGATTTGCCGTTGTTGGAGATGCGGAAGAAACAAAACGTGTATCAGAAATCATCAGGCAAACAGGTGCCGGAACAGAACATATTTTCAGGGTCGAACCTTATGAAACGCGAACAGACAATACCATAGGCAATCTGTCTCAACTGGATCAGATCGTTTTTATACATCACATCAATGAGGTCGTATTTTGTGCAAAGAATGTCTCTGCCGGAACTATCATCACATGGATGTGCAATCTTGGTTCAGATCAACTTGATTTCAAGATCGCTCAACCTGATACACTCTCACTGATAGGAAGCAATTCAATCGACACAGCAGGAGAACATTATGTTTTAAATGTCAACTCAATCAGCAACAAAGAAAATTCCCGAAAGAAAAGAATCCTTGACTTGATTTTATCCAGTCTTCTAATGATTTTATACCCTTTCACTGTATGGTTTTTTCAAAAGAAATGGAACTATGTTAAAAATATAGTCTCGGTGTGGTCCGGAAAAAAATCTTTTGTCGGATATGGCAATCGAGTTACCTTGTCTATGGGGAATTTACCTAAAATAAGACCGGGAATCGTTTTTCCAAGTGATGAAATGCTTATTTCTGATCCGGATACACAGGACAAACTGGATTTGATCTATGCACGGGATTACAGTGTCCGGAAAGACCTTAAGATACTCCTAAGGGCGTGGAAAAAACTGGACCGATAAATCATTACTTCCACTTGTTACAATGGATTTTTAACGTACTTTTGTTCCCTGAAATTTAACAGAAACCGTCTCTTATGGCACAAATTGAGATCAGACTTCCCAAAATGGGTGAAAGTGTTACTGAAGCTACAATCACAAACTGGCTGAAGAACATTGGCGATAAAGTAGAGATTGATGAACCCTTGGTTGAAGTTGCGACCGACAAAGTGGATAACGAATTGCCCTCAGAAGCCGGAGGGATTCTTGTAAAAAGATTCTTCGAAAAAGATCAGGTGGCAAAAGTTGGAGAGGTAATCGCCCTGATTTCGACGGACGGAGACGGATTGGCATCAGTGGAACCTCAGAAGGACGTTGCTGTGTCTGCCGAAGCAGTAAAAGAAATCACTGAAAATATAGTTGCTGTTCAGGAAGTAGTTGCCCAAACTCACTCAAATGGTCAATTGGTAAAGAATGGTCCTTCCGGTAAATTCTACTCCCCGCTTGTTCGAAGTATTGCAGAAAAAGAGGGTATTTCGATGGACGAACTGGAGCAAATAGGCGGCTCTGGACAAGGTGGAAGAGTGACAAAAAAGGACATGTTGCTCTATGTAGAACAGAGAAGCTCCGGAGCGAAGGTCGCTTCAGCTCCTGCTGCCGTCTCTGAACAGAACGTTCCGGCACCTGCTACAGGCACTACAAGTCTCTTTTCCAATATAAAGGAACCTGTTGTCTTGCCGAATCCGGGAGATGAAATCATCGAAATGGATCGCATGCGAAAACTCATTGCAGAACACATGATCATGTCAAAGCATGTATCTCCGCATGTCACATCGTATGTCGAAGCAGATGTCACGGAAATCGTTCAGTGGCGTGAGAAGATCAAAAAAGATTTCTTGAAACGCGAAGGCGAGAACATTACCTTCACTCCTATTTTGATTGAGGCGATCGTCAAGGCTATTAAGGATTTTCCTATGATCAATGTTTCGGTGAGTGGAACGAACATCATTAAAAGAAAAGACATAAACATTGGTATGGCGACCGCTTTGCCTACTGGAAATCTAATAGTTCCTGTTATTAAAAATGCCGACAGGTTAAATCTTACAGGGCTGACAAAATCTGTGAACGAGTTGGCCAACAATGCAAGAAATAACAAATTGAAACCTGAAGATATTCAGGGAGGAACGTTCACAGTAACAAACGTTGGTTCCTTTGGAAATGTGATGGGTACTCCTATCATAAATCAGCCACAGGTAGCAATTCTAGCCCTCGGTGCCATTCGAAAGGTGCCGGCTGTTATTGAAACACCGCATGGAGATTTCATTGGAATCAGACACAAAATGTTCCTTTCGCATTCCTACGATCACCGTGTGGTTGATGGAGCTTTGGGTGGGCAATTCGTTCGACGTGTAGCCGATTATTTAGAGGCGTTTGATCCGAACCGGGAACTTTAATCTGAGTTTATGCGTTGTTCTGTCATTGTACTGTTCGCAATCCTTTTACCCTATATGGGAATCTGTCAATACACAGAGTTTGATGTTCGACAAAAGGTTCGTACAGCGTCCGAGGACGATCTTGTCAAGGACAATTCCAGAATGCTTCAGGAAAACTATTTTTTCTTCGCTGAAATTGTTGTGGATAAGTTACTGCAAATCAATCCACAAAGCGCAAACTACAACTATAGAAAAGGATACATCCTTCTCGACTCAAGACAGGACTGGATCTCAGCATTTCCCTATCTCGAGAAAGCCATCACCGATATTGACAAGAATTTTGACGCTTACGCGGCTTCTGAAAAAAGTGCGCCAACGGATGCCTTGTATCACCTGGCACGCTGTTACCACTATGATCTCAAAATCGATAAAGCGAAAGAATTATACAATCGCTTCCTCAGTGAATCCAATTCAAAATCTGAATTGGTCGAAAAAGCAAAATTGCGCCTTGCTCAGTGTGAAATTGCCCAACAGTTGATTGCCTCTCCCCGAAGTGCACTGGTCAAAAATATCGGAAACACCATCAATACGGTATATCCTGAATATTCACCGGTGGTTTCTTTTGATGGCAACGCACTTTACTTTACTTCAAGAAGGCAATGGGAGGACAACCTAACAGATGATTTCCGTGATCCGCTTCTGAACCAGTTCCCTGAAGATATTTATGTGAGCTACAAAGATTTTGATTCGGACAAATGGCTTGAACCCGTTAGACTTCAAATGTGTGAAGGACAGCTCAATGAAGCGACAGTCAGCGTGAGCGCAGATGAACGTCTGATATACACTTACGAAGACAGAACTGGAAACGGAGATATCTATTTCGCCGGATTTAGAATGAATAATTTCAGGGACCTGACCATTGTTCCGTACAGCAAATTCAACACCCCCTACTGGGAAACACATTGCACCGTTACACCCGATGGACAACAAATTTATTTTGTTTCAGACCGTCCGGGCGGACTTGGAGGAAGAGATATTTACAGGATGGTCAAATTACCAAATGGCTACTGGAGCATCCCAATCAATCTCGGCCCAACGATTAATACACCATATGACGAAGACTCTCCATTCATCGCTTTGGACAATAAAACACTTTATTATTCGAGCAATGGACCAAAAAGCATGGGAGAATTCGACATTTTTGTCAGCGTTCGCGATGGCGAAGAGAAATGGTCTGAACCCATCAATTTGGGTTATCCGGTGAACTCACCCGGTGACGATGTTTTTTACACCACCACTGCGGATGGTTCCAAAGGATACCTCACATCCTTCCGAAGAAATGGATTCGGTGAAAAAGACATCTACGAAATAGAAAACGATGTCACCAAGTTGAATGATCTAGCAATTCTCAAAGCCCGAGTTCGAACTTCTGATGGTTCACCCGTACCTGAACGTATTTGTGCAGTAGTAAAATGCACGAATTGTGACAATTCCGAATCCAAATTGATTCTCCCGCGAGTTCGAGACGGGGTATTTCTGGATCAACTTCAACCTTGTCGCGAATATTCCATCGCATTCAAACTTGATTCGATGTCAGAAACGGTGTATTCCACAACATTCCGTACCGAGTGCAAACATGGCTATCAGGAAGTGTATGTAGAGGCTGTTCTGGATGTAGAGCGCAATACCATAGTTCCTGATCTGGACTACACCCTGGACGGTCTTGTCACGGACAAGGCTACCGGCGACAAAATTCAAAGTGCCACTGTTCAAATCAAAGACATGAAGTCAGGAAAAGTGATCGAAAACCTCAGTACGTCTGAATTAGGTGCTTTCATTTCGAACGGGTTGAAAGATGGCTTCCCGGGAAAGAAGATCCACTGGGAAATAACAATCGGCAAGGAAGAATACATTACACAAACCTTCGAATGGAAAACAGAACTGGACACTGTGACAGCACTTCACCTAAACTATGCTCTGGAAAAAGTGAACGTTGGAATAGACCTTGCCAAAACACTTCAATTGAATCCGATATATTTTGATCTTGATAAATGGAACATCAGACCGGATGCAAAGGTTGAATTAGACAAAATCGTGAAAGTGCTGAACGACAACCCCACTATTACCATTGAACTCGGTTCACACACCGATTGCAGAAGCTCTGCTACTTACAACCTCTCTCTGTCCGAAAAACGTGCAAAAGCCTCTGCAAATTATATTAAGACCAAAATTTCCAATCCACAAAGAGTTACCGCTAAAGGCTACGGAGAAACAATGCTCGTAAACGGTTGTGGATGTGAGGGTAAGGTTAAATCAACATGTAGCGAGGATGAACATCAGGCAAACAGACGCACTGAATTCAAAATCGTGAATTTCTAAAAATCCTGATGTCACTTAAACTTGAAAAGCCTTTGGCGGTTTTCGATCTCGAGACCACCGGAATCAATATCACAAAAGACAGAATCGTTGAAATTGCAATCATCAGACTTGAGATCGATGGCACGGAAACGAGTTTTTGTAAACGCGTTAATCCCGGAATTCCAATTCCACCTGAAATCACATCAATCATTGGAATCACAGATGCAGATGTAGCCAACGAACCAAAATTTGAGGAAATTGCCGATGAAGTAGTTGCATTCATTGGCAATGCAGATCTTGCAGGGTACAATTCAAATAAGTTCGATATTCCAGTGCTGGCTGAAGAACTGATGCGTGCTCACTCCTCCTTTGATATCTCGGCGAGAAAATTCATCGATGTGCAAAACATATTTCACCGTATGGAGCAACGTACGCTTTCTGCTGCATACCAATTTTATTGCAATCAGGAACTGGTAAATGCCCACAGTGCTTTGCATGACACAAAAGCAACTCTGGAGGTATTAAAGGCACAGCTTGACCGCTATGAAACCCTGAATAAAGACGTCAGTTTTCTGGCTGAATTCTCAAAAGGAAGCAATTACAATCTTCTTGATTTTGCCGGTAGACTGGCAATCAATGAACATGGTGAATCGATGTATAATTTCGGAAAACATAAAGGCAAAACAATTAAAGAAGTCATGAATCTGGAACCTGGGTATTATGGTTGGATGCTTGATGCGGACTTTCCACTTTACACAAAACAATGCCTTAGAAGAGAGATGGATAAAATCCGTGCTGAACGAAATGAGCAGAAAGAAAGTGACATGCAGTCCAAGTTAGATGCATTGAAAAACAAATTCAAAAACCCATGAAAATCATTTGTATCGGAAGAAATTATTCTGACCATGCCAAAGAGATGCAGGCGGAGGTGCCGACTGAACCTGTGTTCTTCATGAAACCGGAAACAGCACTGATCAAAGACGGCCAAGATTTTTACTACCCTGATTTCACTCAAGACCTACATTATGAATGTGAGCTTGTTGTGCGTATTGATAAAGTTGGCAAGAACATCTCCAAAACATTTGCACCCAAGTATTACAGTCAAATTGGCTTGGGTCTTGATTTCACTGCGCGTGATCTTCAACAAAAATGCAAAGAAAAAGGACTTCCATGGGAAATCGGAAAGGCATTTGACCAGAGCGCGGCATTGGGAAATATTTTCCTTGACACAGCATCTCTTCAGTTGAACGCCTTGTCATTCACTTTGAAAAAAAATGGCGAAGTGGTGCAATCGGGGAACTCGGCTGACATGATCTTCACTATAGACAGCATCATTGCCTACACATCTCAGTTCGTGACCCTCAAAACAGGCGACTTAATTTTTACCGGAACTCCTGCAGGAGTCGGTCCAGTTAAGATTGGAGATGTGTTGGAGGGATATATTGAAAGTGAGAAAATCTTTTCTTTTTCAATAAAATAAGACTTATTTGCCCTTTCCTTTAAGAATGATCAGCACCGTATAAAGCATGATCTTGAAATCGAGTGACAAGGTCTGATTCTTCAAATACAACAGGTCGTATTTCATACGCTGAAGCATCTGGTCAACGTTTTCTGCATACCCATATTTCACTTGTCCCCAAGAGGTTATTCCCGGTCGAATGCGCGTCAACTGAAGATACTGCGGTTCGATTGGAACAATCTGATCGATATAAAACTGTCTCTCAGGTCGGGGCCCCACAAGAGACATGTCTCCGAGGATGACATTGATAAATTGAGGGAACTCGTCCAATCGGGATTTACGCATAAATTTTCCGATTCCCGTGATGCGTGGATCATTGGCTGAAGAAAGTTGAGGACCGGATTTTTCTGCATCGACATACATTGTTCTGAATTTAATAATCCGAAAAACTCTTCCGTTCAGGCCTATCCTTTCCTGAAGAAAGAATACGGGCCCGGGGGAGGATAATTTGACACCAATTGCTAAAATCAAATATAAAGGCAAGAGTAAAATAACCGCAACCAGAGATAACGTCACATCTAAAAATCGCTTAATTGCCTGCTGCCACACGGGCATGGTTTCCTGATTCACCTCAATGAGAAGTGCACCGAAAATATTATTCATCTTTACCGATCCTGAGAGGATATCATACATATCAGGCAAAATTTTAATTCGAACATTTCCTCCCTCAATGCGGGAAATAATAGACCTCAATTTATCGTGCTCAGTGCTGTCTAACGCAATGATGACCTCTTCAATCTCATGCTCCCGAAACACACGTTCAAGGTCATTTAAATGTCCCAAATAAGGCAATTTAGATTCAAGCTGTCTGTCGACGCCATTTATATTGACAAAGCCAATAAACCGATGAATTCTTTTAGGCAAATTGGTCAGGTCATTGAAAAGTTCAACAGCCTTGTCGCTCCCACCTATTAAAAGCGTTGCGAATGCACCTTTTCCTGAATGGATCTTCCTCACCAAAACGGACACGTAGAGCATCCTGGGTAAAAGAAGCAGGAGAAAATGAATGCCTGCAAGCAAAATAACAAGCGTATAGTATTGATGATATTCCGTAATTTGATCGTCTAGGAGGAAGGTGAAAAAGATCACCATAGAGCCCAGAAGAGTTGCCTGAAAAGTAAGGGTTAAAATTTTCATGCGGTAGAGCCGCTTTATATCATGATATGTTCCCTGGAGGTAATAAAGCAACACCCAGAACAGAGGGATGACCAGCATTCCGGAATAGAACGCATCACTCACTTCAAACTCAACCTTTTCAACAAAGGATTTTCTGAAGTAAAAAAAAGTGCACCACGAAAGAAGTGAGAAGAACCAGTCAACAAGAATCAGAGAAAAAACAGCAGATCTTCTTGACATCTATTATTAAAAATGAACAACCTTGATATTATCCAAGACAATGATTCCTTCAGAGTCACCTTCATCCAAGGCTGCTTGTAATGAAATGAGGAACGTATTGGCTCCAGATGAATTCGAAACGATCTCCCTGAGATCTATGTATATTTTTTTCCAGCGGACTTCAGCAGGTTTTTGAGCATTCAAGCGGACATGAATATTGTTCTGCGGAGTTCCACTTACAAGCGCCAATACTCCGGTGACAAGCGAATTGGTGTTGTAATAATCTACCTCCAGATAAACTTCCTGCCCCTTAGGGAGTGCCAATTCTTCTGATGTGTATGCAATCCATGTTGAATCGACTGAATTCAGTGAGGAAATCCCATAGCGATTCCACTTCATAATGGCAGGATCGGTTCCCACAAGCATCGTATCGGCGGAGTATTGATCCGTGCGTATTTTTATTGCCGCATCTTCAAAATCTTCAATCCAAAATTGTGTATTTGAATCATACCTTGTTACCGGATCGATGGTGAATGTGCTGTTCGGTACCAACTCGGCAGTAAGTTCATAGCGCTTCACAAAGGGATACATCTTTTTTGTGGAAGAAATTCCATTATTTCGAACAGCAGGGTAAATCTTGATGTTGCACAACCCGCTTTCCAATACAGGAATTTTAACCGGCAGCTCAAACACCCCTACAATTTTGTCATTCACATAAACCCAAGCATCTGAAAAATTTTGGCTCAGTTCCCCCTCAACATTGACGAGATCAGGGTTTTCCACTAAGGTCCAAGGTTTGATTTCAATCCATACTGGATCAGGGTTATTTTTGACACAACCAAACAGAAGAAACACGGAAGCCAGGAAACAAAGCAGCCCTTTCATAAGTTGCAAAGATAACGTTCCGCTGAATTAATTATTGTCCGTAATGACCGAAGAAGAAAGTTTTAATTTTTCCATGATCAATTGCGCTACCTCAAGAGCTATTACTCCGTCCTCCAGAGAAACCGCTGGAGTTCTGTCTTCCATCACTGAGCGGTAGAATGAAGCCAGTTCTTCCCGAATGGCATTCACCTCTCCTATTTCCGGCTTGTCAAAATAAATTTTCTTTACAGGCTTGCCGTTTCCCGGATCAAATACTATATCCAGTGGATTGGGTTCTCCTTCTACATCTTCCATACGTACCACTTCCATTTCTTTTGTCAGGAAGTCTACGCTGATGTATGCATCTTTTTGGAAAAAGCGGGATTTACGCATATTTTTCATAGAGATACGCGATGCTGTTAGATTGGCAACACACCCATTGTCGAATTCTATACGTGCATTGGTGATATCAGGAGTATCACTCACCACAGCAACCCCTGAGGCAGATATACGCTTAATTCCAGATTTGACAACATTCAAGATTATATCAAGATCGTGTATCATAAGATCAAGTACCACTGGAACATCGGTACCTCTTGGGTTGAACTGGGCCAACCGGTGCGTTTCAATGAACATTGTTTTATTGAAATACGGCAGCGCAGCCTGAAAAGCCGGATTAAATCGCTCAACATGTCCAACCTGAACTTTCACATTTGCCTCATACGCCAATTGCAGCAATAACTTTGCTTCCTCGACAGTCTCGGTAACCGGCTTTTCGATAAACACATGTTTACTTGATCTTAAAGCGGCTGATGCAATTTCAAAATGACTTACTGTGGGTGTCACAATGTCGACACAATCAACCTGATCAAGAAGGTTTCTTACAGAATCAAATCGTTGAAGGTCAAATTCATTTTTCACAAACTCTGCAGCGGCATCCGAAGGATCATAAAATCCGACAATCTCGAAGGAGTCAGACAACTCTTTAAGCTGACGAATATGAATTTTCCCGAGGTGACCAGCCCCAAAAACACCAATTTTAAGCATAGAAATGTTTCACTTTGAACAAAAGTAGAAATGTCTTACACGCAATTTTATGCACTGTAATTCTTTTATCAACATTGAAAAGACAATATCAATTCAGTTTATTCAACTTATTGAGGTCTATATCGCCGTAGTAGTCTGTGCTCTTCTGGGTGAGCCACTTCGTAAGCGTAGTGATTTGTCCGGTGTGATAGGAAAAATGCTCTATTACATGTACAATCATCGAAAAACCGGTTACCTCAAATCCCTGAATGGAGTGTTTTTCATGTAGGAATCCGCTCTCCATTTCAGTTAAGGTCTGTCTGATATTAACTCTTAAATTCTGTAATAAAAAGATCAATTCAGATTTTTTGATGTTCGCTTGCACCACGAACTCCTGATCTCGATCGCGATTGTCGGCTTTATTTCCAATACCTGACAATATCCATTGACGTGCATTTCCACACAAATGAAGGAGCATATTGCCGATGGGGGGAATATTAGGTGCTGGCGAACGCCATAAATCCTTCTCCTCAATCATCGAAAGGCATTTATAAATGCGCTCATAGGATTCTTCGAAAACCCTTTTATCAAACTCCTGGATCAGCAACTGCTTAAGCGGCATTTTAGTAGACTATTGATTTGTACTTAAAATTAAAAAAAAAGAGCAAACCCACGCTGAAAAAGTGGAATTTATCTATATTTGCACCCATCAAAACGGAGGTTGTAGCTCAGTTGGTTAGAGCGTCGGATTGTGGTTCCGAAGGTCGCGGGTTCGAGACCCGTCTCCCTCCCAAAAAACAAAAAGGAATCCTGTAGGGTTCCTTTTTTAGTTCATGTTGAAAATTAAAATGAGAAACTCAGAAGCAATTGAAAAACGCCGAACATTCGGCATAATAGCCCACCCTGATGCGGGTAAAACCACGTTAACTGAAAAGCTGCTTCTTTTCGGTGGAGCTATCCAAACCGCAGGCGCTGTTAAAAACAATAAAATAAAAAAAACGGCCACCTCAGACTTCATGGAGATCGAAAAGCAGCGTGGCATTTCCGTGGCAACCTCGGTGATGGCCTTCGAATACAGCGGAAAACAGATCAATATCCTGGATACTCCCGGTCACAAAGATTTTGCTGAAGATACCTACCGCACACTCACGGCCGTGGACAGTGTAATACTTGTCATTGACTGCGCCAATGGTGTCGAATCTCAAACAGAAAAATTGATGGAGGTCTGCCGCATGCGCGATACCCCTGTGATCATTTTTGTCAATAAAATGGACCGGGAAGGGAAAGACGCCTTCTCTCTTCTGGATGAAATCGAAGAAAAACTAAGCATCAAAGTACGTCCACTCACCTGGCCAATTGGAATGGGCGATCGCTTTAAAGGAGTATACAATATTTACGATAAAAACCTGAACCTTTTTCAAGCAAACAAAACCAAAAAAGAAGAGGAAATTGTTTCCATTCAGGACCTGAATGACCCATTACTTGCTGACATCGTGGGGGATCAGTTTGCAAATGAATTGCGAGAAGAACTCGAAGTCATTGACGGAGTATATGATGAGTTTAAACGAGACAATTACTTAAGTGGAGAAGTCGCTCCCGTATTCTTTGGTTCGGCGGTAAATAATTTTGGCGTTCAGGAATTGCTGGATACGTTCATTCGAATATCCCCCTCACCTATCGGTAGAGATTCTGACACCCGTCGTGTTGAACCGGAAGATCCGAAATTTTCAGGTTTTGTATTCAAGATTCACGCGAACCTCGATCCAAAACACCGCGACCGCATCGCTTTTCTGAGAATCGTATCCGGAAAATTTGAGCGAAATAAATTCTACCACCATGTAAGGCTAGACAAAAATTTTAAATTTCCGAATCCTACCTCCTTCATGGCGCAGGATAAAAATGTGATTGACGAGGCGTTTCCCGGAGATGTTGTCGGGCTTTATGACACGGGGAATTTCAAAATCGGAGATACGCTTACCGAAGGAGAGAACATGTATTTCAAAGGAATTCCGTCCTTTTCGCCGGAAATCTTTATGGAACTTGAAAACCTTGACCCGATGAAGTCCAAACAGTTGGAAAAAGGCATACGACAATTAACAGACGAAGGTGTGGCTCAAATGTTTACAGTTCAACCCGGAAACAGAAAGATTGTCGGTACCGTAGGCCAACTTCAGTTCGAAGTGATTCAATACCGTTTGATAAATGAGTACGGCGCAAACTGCCGCTTTGTTCCAAAAAATTATGTCAAAGCGTGCTGGTTGACATCAGAAAATAAACCTCAGCTTGATTCCTTTGTGAAGGCGAAAGGCCAGCACCTTGCGAAAGACAAAGACGAAAATTTGGTTTTTCTTGCAGAAACGCAGTTTTTGTTAACGATGGCAGAACAGGATTATCCTGACATCACTTTTCACAAAACCTCTGAATTTAAGCTGGAAACATCGTAAGTAGCTCCTCCCAGGAAACAATGGTTTCTTTAAGTGAATATCCTTTATTCTCGGAATTTTTCAAAAGGCTAAAGTGCTGCAAACCGTTACTTACTGTCAAAACCCTGGCATTCAAGGTATGGTCATAGGAAGCAATCTGATGAAATGTATTCATATTGAGGGAAACCTCGGGAGCTTTGCATTCTACAATACAAAGAGGAGCACCTAGTTGATCCGTCACGAGAATATCACATCGCTTGAATAAACCATTGTACTTTAAGGAATATTCCACTGCAATTCTTCCTTTCGGATACCCCTG
>JBEGVI010000144.1:0-6514 GCA_041178485.1 Bacteroidota bacterium
AAAGGAATGGGAGATGGAGACCGTTACGTAGAGTATTGCATTCGAATTCCAATTGTGAAGACCTCAAAGAAAAAAGCCATGACCGGATTTGATCACTCCGGAGGATGGGGTCATACTCCTGACCTACGACAACGTAAAAAAGACCTGCTGAAAGGTTCAATTGTGAAACGTAAAAAATTATTCATAAGCCCACTTCACAAAACCCCTGAAGGTTTGGAGGAATACTGGATTCAATGGCAACACAGCGCACTGCAATAAAGATTTTTTTTAATATGCGCGCATAATATTAAATAGATGTTTAACTTAGCGCTTTGAACATCTTTAAAACGAATTATGTCAACACCGGATTTAAGCCCCCTGAAAGGAGGAGAGTTTCTGATAAGAAAAACTGGACCACAAGAAATATTTATTCCCGAAGAATGGAATGAAGAGCAACAAATGATCGGTCAGATGTGCGATGATTTTATTCAGCAGGAAATCATTCCAAACATCGAACGCATCGACAAGATGGAGGAAGGTCTTATGCCGGCCTTACTTGACAAAGCAGGCGAATTGGGAATGCTTGGAATGTCTGTTCCTGAAGAATTGGGAGGAATGGGTGTGGATTTCAAAACCTCACTTCTTGCAACCGAACACTTGGGTAAAGGATATTCATTTTCAGTTGCCTACGGTGCACACACCGGAATTGGAACGCTTCCCCTACTCTACTATGGAACGGAAGAACAAAAAGCAAAGTACATTCCTAAACTCGCAACCGGTGAATGGAAAGCAGCGTATTGTCTCACCGAACCGGGCTCCGGATCAGATGCAAATTCAGGAAAAACGAAGGCTGTTCTCTCAGAAGACGGCACACACTATATTCTGAACGGTCAGAAAATGTGGATTACCAATGGTGGATTTGCTCACTTCATGACCGTATTTGCTAAAATTGATGACGACAAAAATCTATCCGCATTTCTCGTGGAGGCATCCTGGGAGGGAATTAGTTTGAACCCCGAAGAAAAGAAAATGGGTATCAAAGGTTCCTCAACAAGACAAGTGTTTTTCAACAATGTAAAGGTTCCGGCAGAAAATCTGCTATCTGAAAGGGAAAATGGATTTAAAATAGCAATTAACATTCTTAACATCGGTAGAATAAAACTTGCCGCAGGTGTGTTGGGAGGATCAAAAGCCGCAATTTCAGACGCCGTTCGTTACAGCAATGAGCGAGAGCAATTTGGTCGACCCATTTCAAAATATGGTGCCATTCGCTACAAGATCGCTGAGCAAGCTATCCGAACCTTCGTATTGGAATCCGCTACCTATCGTGCAGGGCAAAACATTGACGACGCAATCCATAATCTTTTCGAAGGCGGCATGTCTAAAGGGCAAGCTACCTTAAAAGGAATTGAACAATTTGCCGCAGAATGTGCGATGCTTAAAGTGGCCGGATCAGAATGCCTAGATTACGTGGTTGATGAGGCGGTTCAGATGTACGGTGGAATGGGTTATTCGGCAGAAGCACCGGTTGAACGTGCTTACCGCGACGCACGCATCAACAGGATTTTCGAAGGAACCAATGAAATCAACAGAATGCTCACAGTGGATATGATCCTGAAACGTGCGATGAAAGGAGAACTCGACCTGATGGGACCGGCGATGAAAGTAGCGGGAGAACTCATGAGCATTCCAGAAATGGGCGAAGCACCGGAAGGAATTTTTGGTAACGAACACAAATACCTAGAAAACTTCAAGAAGACACTTTTGATGGTTGCCGGATCTGCTGTACAAAAGTTGATGATGACACTGTCCAAAGAACAAGAAATCCTTATGAATATTGCGGATATGGCAATTTGGATTTACCAGGCTGAGTCAGCGCTGCTAAGAGTAGAAAAGATGATTTCTATGAAAGGTGAAGCCGAGTGTTCGGCACAAATCGCTATCGTAAAAACCTATTTCTTTGATACTGCAGACAGAATAGAAAAAGCGGGGAAAGATGCGTTGTGCTCTTTTGCCGATGGTGATGAATTGCGCATGATGCTGATGGGATTAAAAAGATTTACCAAGGTAGAACCTTTCAATATTAAGGAGGCACGGCAACTTATAGCCTCTCAGGTTATTGAGAAAAACAAATACTGTTTTTAAGACAATCAAATTTCAGGGAGAAGGCGCTTAAGGGCGCCTTTTTATTTAGTACGGACAAGCACTATTCCGTCAGCCTCAAAACAAAATTCTTTTCTGGGATGAATTATTTTGTCTATTTCCTCTTTCGAACGTCCCGCATCTTCTGCAAAATGCTTTTGCATCTCGACAGAAATTTCATCCCAGTATGCGAACCCGTGAAAATAAGCAACAGTACCTGGCTTAGTTTTTACAGGAATCGTGAAGTGATCTTTGAATCTTACGCGGAATGCATCCCCTTTTCCATTGTTGACCGTAACCCAACAACCTGCCGCCTGACATATCTCAACCAATGGCGCGCTGAAAGTAAACTCTGTTCGCTCACTTTTCTGACTCATTACCTCAACAATAGCGGGAACATTTACAGAGAGTGAAGTGTCCACTTTCACCGGGCCATACTGTTTGCCCAATTTTTGTCCAAAGGACACATTTGATAAAGCGACAAGTATAAAAAGAGAGAGGCAGGCTGATTTCAGAGGAGTACACATGAGAGGAGCGATAAAACGAGGCACATCTATTTTAAATACTTCTCAAAAAAAGTATACAACTCAAGTTCATTCCCGTCTACTGAAACCTTTTGAACCCCGCACGCGGTTAAAAACCGAACGATAACCTGTCTTCCCCGTTCGTCATTGGACACCATGGAAATGTGCGCGTTTTGGCTTTTTACATCGTATGCAACAGTAAACGTATGCACATAATAAGAGGCATTTTTTTCTATTTGTTCTTTTTCAATTTTTCCAGTCAATTGAATGTCAAACTGTCCAGATTTTTTGCCTTCTGCAAGTGCCGAACCGGATGCTTTGGCAACATTTCCTTCCTGTGCATTTACAGCTACGAGAAATAAACTAAAAACTGAAATAAGGATCACTTTGAACATCTTTTCTAAAATTAAATCAACTGTGGCCAAATTACAATTATTTTACCAAATTTACGTGATGCAACATTTTTTTTCAGGAAGCACTAAAAATAAATTCGATGCCGGGTGCGACGAGGCTGGTCGGGGCTGTCTTGCTGGTCCAGTCGTCGCTGCGGCCGTAATATTGCCATCCGATTTCAAACATCCTTATCTCAATGATTCCAAAAAACTGAGTGAGAAACAGCGAGACTTGCTTCGGCCTTTGATTGAAAAAGAGGCATTGACCTTTGGTGTAGGATTTGTGAGTCACGAAGAAATCGATGAAATAAATATTCTTCGGGCCAGCTTTCTTGCAATGCACCGGGCAATCGATCAACTTTCCATGACTCCCGATATTCTTCTGATTGACGGCAACAGATTTGATCCCTACCACTCTCTGCCCCACAAATGTGTCGTTAAAGGAGATGCAACTTTTTTCAGCATTGCTGCCGCATCTGTGTTGGCCAAAACCCATCGAGACGAGTATATGTATGCACTTCATAATTCCTATCCGCACTATCAATGGAAAAAGAATAAAGGATACCCTACCGTCGAACACCGCAATGCAATCAGAGATTTTGGGGAGACAGAGTGGCACAGAAAATCTTTCACACTTCTTTCATCCAAACAACTCACACTCTTTGATTAAACAAGAGAATGTTCATTAGATTGTAAAAAGTGAGTAAATTCATGCTTTCATTCCTCTAACTTTGGCTTAACCGGAACTTATGTTCGCAAGATATTTTTTCATTGCTCTCGGGATTGCCAGCCTGCTCTGGGTGGGCTACGTTGCTGCTGACCTTATCGATCAGCGGAATGCATTTACACCAACCTCGGTATTTGGAAAGGAAGATGGGAAAGTCCTTATTCTAAATAGACTTGACGAAACCGAAATTCAGGGTCTTCCTTTCAAAACAATTCCTAAAAATCAGGAAATCATTCAACTGTTCAAGCCACTCATAAAAGAGATAAACGGCTTGTACATAAGTGCTTCGAGGCGCGTGATCCTGATGGAGACCGGAAAAGAATGGAGCAAGAACGATGTGAACGAACTTCTGAAGAAAACCGGTTTGAAATTCAAATCATCCAATTTCCGTTCATTTGAAATTGGGGGGTACATTGTTGAATGTTACAAAAACATTCTCTACTTCCACGATGAGAATATCAAAACCACAACGAATGATTCCTGGGGCAATTTCGACCGAAAGGCAAGTGTAGCAATCGTCGATTTTTCCGATGAGCAGCCAAAAGTTTTTGAAGTGTATCTACGCGGAGAAGGCAAGGTTGAATTCATCACAAAAAACCTCAAAAAACTAAAGGGAAAACAAGTAGATGACAAACGTTACTTCGCTTCCGGAATCCCGAGAAACATTAAGAAATACCACTTCTTGCAAAAAGAATATGCCGCTTATCTTGGAGGTGCGTATTCAAAAGGTCCGATGAAAGAATGGATTTCAAAAGGATTCGTTTCGTTCCAATACAAAGGAAAAGATGCAATCGTAACAGATATTATTCCCGGAAAATCGCCCATTGATGTGCTCAATTCAGCTCTTGGAATGGAGGAAAGCGGTGAGGAACATGCGTCTTTCAAAGGAGTCAGGCTCACAGACCAGTTCCCCTCTTCTGAAAACAGCTACTTTCATGTCTTTGTAGAAGGCGACTATTGCATTCTATCCGAAGAGGAATGGGTAGGTTCAGATATTGTAGGACAATTAAAACTTGAAAACACGCTTTCATCCGAACAATTCTCGCTGGATGAAATTTATGAGGATCTTCCTGCGCGTGTTTCAGAACGATATATCGATGGAGATACACGATATACGAAATCTGTGTACAAGTCCAAACTTCTTGAAACACATTACGGAGAAGGGATTTTCAGCAACATAACTATTCCGGTACAGAAGGAAGAAAATAGAGAAAGCGAGGAGGATGACGTCAAAGAATCCGACGATTCAAAAACATTCAACATTAATGCTAAAATCAATGATTTCGTTGCCTTCAATGGGAAAGGAAATTTTATAACATTGACCGCAACCGGGGAATTAATGTCATACACCGGGGGACGCATGAATTGGGTTAAAAACCTGAATTCAAAATCAATCGGAGGGATACATTACAATGAAGAATACCAGTTCATTTTGGTTACTGCCAAGAATGCGCTTCATCTGCTTGATAAAACAGGGAAATATGTTACCGGCGGACCCATTTCCATTGGTTCAAGAACGCCAACACAAAGTGCCACACTTTTCAATTTCAAAGGAAAACTTTACATCGCTTATCCCGACAACAGTGGCAATGTGGTTGTTTTTGACTCCAAGAGAAAAAAGCTTTCGACCTTCCCTCATGGGCTCAATGAAATTTCTCAGCCTGTTGAGATATGGGTCAGTCAGGACAAACTGTTCTTTGGAGTACTGAACAGCGCCAATTTTGTTATGATTGATGCGGAAAAGAAACAGGTCTACCGCTCATTTGCCTTACCGGGAGAGAGTATTTCCACAATTTCAGACAATGAATTGTTCATGTTGACCGCTGATGGAAGCAGACTCTCTTGTGTCAACCAAAAAGGCATCAAACAAGATGTTCGTTCGGCATCAAAAGGAAAATTACTGTCGAGTGAAAAAGGCAGAAAGGAAACCTACATGTCGAATTTCAACAGTGGACAAATTCAGTTTTTCGGAGCTCAAGGTGCCTTCACAGGAAAAATTAAAACGGATGTAAAGGATGCAGAATTCTGGAACCTGCAAACCATCAATGGGGTTTCATACGTCTCTGTTGTGGATGGTTTGGAAAATAATGCCTATCTGTATGAATTGGATGGCGGAAAATTCGTAGATCGTTCGTTTGAAGGAAGCAAAAAATGTCAACTTTCTTTAACAGGTGAGGACTTATTGCTTACCACAGTTGTGGATAAGTATATCGTTCAATATTTCATTAAAAAGTAAAAAAATATTCAGTCATTATGAAAAAACTTATTGGAATTGCATTGCTATTATTGATATCCCTGAATTTCCATGCTCAAAATTATCTTGGAGTCATCTCAAGCAATTACAGCGGAGTAATGGGAACAGATCTTCAACCGGCCAGTTTCGTGGATGGACGCTTTGCTGTGGATGTCAATCTTTTCAGCTTCAACCTGACAGCGTATCAAAATGCAATGCAATTCGACACCAAAGACATGCCGAAATGGTGGACGAAATCATTTTTGGACACCACTGTTTACAACTCCTGGGCTCGTCCTGAGAATACGTTTATGGATCGATATATACTAAGACGTTATGACGAAAATTCTTCAGATAAACTCGGTATATATGTCAATACTCAAATCGACCTTTTAAATTTCATGTTCCATCTTAACCGGAAAATTGCAGTAGGTTTTTCAGGTAAATTGAGATCCATTACAAACGTTGATGATATTGATTCCAAACTGGCCATCCTTGCAGAAAATGGTCTGGATTA
>JBEGVI010000145.1:0-2735 GCA_041178485.1 Bacteroidota bacterium
CTTTGTGTTCATGCGTAAAAAGAATTGCATCAAGTTGTTTTACTCCCGCGCGCAACATCTGTTGTCGAAAATCAGGACCGGTGTCTACCACGATCTTTTTGCCACCAACTTCAATTAGAATGCTGCTTCGAAGTCTTTTGTCCCGGTCGTCAAGAGAAGAACAGACGTTGCACTCACAAGCAATTACAGGAACACCTTGTGATGTACCGGAACCCAATATCGTTGCTTTTACCCTCACGCTTCGCTTTTCATCCTGTACAATTTAACCGCAAAGACGATCCATCCGGATATCATCAAAGCTCCTCCCAGCGGAGTAACTGGCCCGAGAATCCGTGCATTCATGGACAACAGTTCACTTAACGAGATCAAATAAATAGAGCCAGAAAAGAAAAGGGTGCCTGTTAAAATCAATGCATACACCCATTTCAGGGTAAAGGGCACTTTGTCAGAACATAAGCCCAAAACCAAAAGGGACAAAGAGCTATACCACTGGTACCTGACACCTACTTCAAATGTCTGAAGCCGTTCAACACTCAAATGATTCTTCAGGCCATGAGCGGCAAATGCACCTAAGACAATCGAAAGCATCAGCATTAGCGAAGCTGTCAAAACAATTTTTCTATTCATGTTCGTTCAAAGAGAGCGTATATTCAAAAACTTCTTTCCAGCCTGTCCATTTTCCATACCCACCAATTGTTTCGTTGTGCCAGATAAAGACGAAATCACCTCCAAAGGTTTTGACCTCTTTGACTAAACGAAGAATGATATCCTTGGCCTCTTCAGGCTTCATTTTCATATAATCATGCAGCGTTCCATCCATGTATGCAAATGGATGCAGCGTTAGTTTGGAAACACGGTTAAACTCAAGATCAAACCACAAATGTGGCCGCGCTGTACCCGACCTGAATCCATAATGGTCAGGATATCCCATCGAATACTCATGCCTGATCTCGGCAGTCTCAAGGTGTTGAAGGGTATATGGAAGATGAACCTTCAAAAAATGTTGCCGGCTATGGTCAACTTCTTTCCCCGTTATATCCTCTAACCGCTCTTTTTCATGATTTAAGAAAAACTCATAGCTGTTGGACTTGTAACTTGGATGAATTCCAATTTGAACTTCTTTGGAAAGTTTTTGAATGAGCATGCGATGCTTTTTATTCTTGTAAGATACGTTCCTGTCAAATTTCGTAAAATCGCCCAGCAACCAAAAAAGGACTGGTTCAAAGCCTTTCGTTGTTAGTTCCAGAATTTGGTCATACGTGTCATAAGGATCTTTCTGGCCTCCATAAATTACTTGTTCGCGTTCGAGAATACGCTGTGCCCTACCTTTGAGTATGTCCTTTGAGATGGCTAACCAGTGACGTAGACCACCTTTTAATTTATACGCATAGGTATTGTCTATATCAAACGTCGGAACCATTCTGAAGGCAGGACGAATGCGACGTATCTCAATACCATGCATACCGACAAACCGAATTACAGCTTCGGCCCATCGGTCACATACTGCCCTGTCTAACCATTTAAATCTATACAAAACACTGTTTGACGCAGGAAATCGCCCGTGCTTGTCAAGTATCTTGGAGTTGTATTCCTCCATTCTGCTGAGGACATAAAAAATTGCTCCCGGAGGATCCATTTTCCCATTGATCGCCAAGCACTCCTCCTCACAGAACTCACCCTTATCGATTCCGTACACGTGCGTACCTTCGTCGAAAAGAATCGGTGAGGGAATGATTTGAGCACTGTCGTCTATGTTCTCCGAGGAATAATTCAATCGCGGACCGGAATGCTTTCGGAAAATTGAAGGATCCGACGTCAATGCGTATTCAATGTCTCTATCCCTAAAGACAAAGTCAAAGGTATACTTCATTCGCTCAGAGCTGCTATGGACGTAAATGAGCAGCATTCTCAAAGGTCCCGAAGAATTGTATCGCATATAAATCCTGCGGCATCGCCGTCGCCATAAAACTCCGGAAAGGTATAATCCGTTTTATGTATTAACGCATCAAAACAGTCCAGAATTCGTTCCTTGGAATGATCGGCCAACAGAGCATTCCCATTGTGTACCAATTCAACCCATTCTGTTTGAGGACGCAATATAACACAAGGCTTTCTGAAAAAGAATGCCTCCTTTTGCAATCCACCGCTATCCGTAATAATTAAACGGGCATTCTTCTCCAGCGCTATAATGTCCAAAAAGCCCGCAGGAGGAATAATCTTAATATGTGAATTGCTCATCAGCTTACGATGAAGTTCGGCAGACAATTGGTTCTCAAGTTTTCCTGAAGTCCTTGGATGAATGGGTAAAACTATTTCAAGGCCTGATTTTTCCTGAATGGCTAAAAGGGCACTAAAAATTTCTTCAAGATGTTCACGCACATCGGTATTGGAATCGCGGTGAATGGTTACCAGAACATAGGAATCTGGTGCAAGGTCAAGTTTCTCAATGATCTCTGAGCGGCTCTCTGAAACTTTTGAAAAATACATGCTGTTGTCAAACATGATGTCTCCACAGTGATACACTTTAGGTCGATCCGGAGATGCCTTTCCCTTTTGTTCCAATTCAAAACCTTCATTTTGAAGATTCCTGATTGCACTGTCCGTAGGACAAAACAACAAGGAGGACATGTGGTCACATGCAATTCGGTTAATTTCCTCAGGCATCTGTTTGTTGAAGCTGCGCAATCCAGCCTCTACATGAATTACCGGCACATGAAGTTTTGCCGCAGCCAAGG
>JBEGVI010000146.1:0-3409 GCA_041178485.1 Bacteroidota bacterium
GAGCAGGACTTCAGGATGCAAGAAAACCAATAGGTTCCTTCATTTTTCTTGGAACAACCGGTGTTGGAAAGACGGAATTAGCAAAAGCTTTGGCGGAATATTTATTCAACGATGAAAATGCAATGACGCGCATCGACATGAGCGAATATCAGGAAAAACACGCCGTTTCACGATTGGTAGGTGCACCTCCCGGATACGTTGGATACGAAGAAGGAGGACAACTCACAGAGGCAGTCAGAAGAAAACCTTATTCTATTGTTTTACTTGATGAGATCGAAAAAGCCCATCCGGATGTATTCAACGTGTTGCTTCAGGTTTTGGATGACGGTCGCCTCACAGATAATAAAGGCAGGGTGGTCAATTTTAAGAATACAATCATTATCATGACCTCAAACCTCGGTTCCGGACTTATTCATGATCGTTTTGAAAAAGTTAAACCGGAACACTATGCGGCAGAGGCTGAAAAAGCAAAATACGAAGTGACAGAATTATTAAAGCAAACCGTTCGACTTGAATTCTTAAACCGTATTGATGAAATAATTTTATTCTTGCCTCTCACCCGACAGAATATACGGGACATCGTCGCCATTCACATGAATCAACTTAAACTACAACTCGCAGAAAAAGACCTTGATCTTTTCGTAACAGAAGACGCCTTCAACTGGATAACTGAAGCCGGGTACGATCCTTTCTTTGGTGCAAGACCTGTAAAAAGGATCATTCAGAAAGAGGTGCTGAACGAATTGTCAAAAGCCCTTTTGATGGGCACCATTGACAAGAACAAAAAGGTTGTGCTCGATTTTTTTGAAGGAAAAGTTGTGTTCAGAAAACCTGTTCTTGAGTCAGAAGAGTAAACGTTAGTGAAAGTTAACTTAGACAAAGGCGGAACATCCGCCTTTTTTTTGAAAAATCAAATTCTATCCGGTCCGAAAAAATTAAAAAAATCTGCGCAATCCCCTAACAAATTGATACCTTTGGGCCGCATTAAACTAAAATTCTGAAATGAGTACAGCACTTGGAAATCACATCCTCGTAGAATTTATGAACTGTGATCCCCACATCATGAACGATGTAGCTCAAATTGAACGAGATATGGTTGCCGCAGCGCAAAGGGCCGGTGCCACCGTCATCAATTCCACCTTTCATCATTTTTCACCATGGGGTGTGTCCGGTGTGGTGGTCATTCAGGAAAGTCACCTGGCAATTCACACCTGGCCTGAATACGGCTATGCGGCAGTAGACCTCTTCACATGCGGAGAGATGGATGCCTGGATCTCTTTCGATCACCTTAAAGAATGCTTTAAATCTCAAAGCTACTCTGCCATTGAAATGAAACGTGGATCGGTGAATCTATTGACGCGAAATGATTTTGACATGTCGACCATGCGTCAGCGTGCGAGCGAATGGCGTAATCCTGAATTTTTTACTCGAAATGTCTGGTTCACGGACAAAGATGAGAACCAGGCTCTCTCTCTTCGATTTACGGGTGAGGTATTTTACGATGTTCAGTCACCTTTTCAACGCGTTCGAATTTTAGAGTCTTACAAATACGGTAAAATGCTCGCTCTGGATGACATGGTCATGACTACAATAAAAGACGAATTTCATTACCATGAAATGATCACCCATCCTTCCATGTTTACGCATGGAGACGCAAAAAACATTTTAGTTATTGGTGGTGGAGACGGTGGAACTGTTCGTGAAATCCTCCGGCATAAAAGCGTAGAAAAGGTAACGATGGTCGAAATCGACGGTGAGGTTATAGAAGCGTGCAAGCAACACCTTCCTCAAATTGCAGCAGCATTTGATCACCCAAAATTAAATCTGATTGTAGATGACGGAATTGCGTTTATTAAAAATGCCGCTCGGGAGTCGTATGACATCATTATAGTAGATGGCTCAGATCCCGTTGGACCGGCAGAAGGATTGTTTTCTGTAGAGTTTTACACAAATTGTTACAATGCACTTAAAGACGGTGGAATCCTGGTTGCTCAGGGTGAATCCCCAAAATTCAACGAAAAAGCCTTTTCTGAGTTGAACATCACGTTGCAAAAAATCTTTGGAAAAAACAACGCCCCTGTTTCGTTGTTTTTCGTTCCAACCTACCCCACCGGCATGTGGAGTTTCCAGTATGGACTTAAAGGTTCAAAGCACCCAAAAAGCATTAGTCAATTTGACGAGATTCAACAGTTTGTTTCTGATCACGGCCTTCGGTATTACAATGGCGATGTGCATGTTGGCAGTTTTGCAACACCCAATTTCGTCAAAACACTCATTGAAAGCACATCAACGACGCTTTAATCTTCTGAATGAATGAGCTTTGATCCGAACGGTGTTGGAATTGCGAATGGGAATATTTTTGGATTTCCTGTAGACGAAGAGGAAGCTGACATAGTCATTATTCCTGTACCCTGGGATGCCACTGCCTCGTATGGAAAAGGAACGTCTAACGGTCCGGAACACATCCTTGAAGCGTCGACTCAATTGGATTTTTACCACCCTGAGCTGGACAATGCGTTCCAAACAAAGGTGTTCATGGCTCCAATTTCAACTGACTGGAAAGCCCTGAATGATGAACTTTGTGACAAATCTGTTGAATATATCGAATTCCTTGAACATGGAGGAAGCCTGTCCTCTAACTCCTATTATCAGGGAATCGTCAACGAGATTAACGATGCACAAGATGCACTAAGAGCGCATTTAAAATCCCGCACAACAGAGCTATTGAAAAAGAATAAAATTGTTGCTGTTCTTGGCGGTGAACACTCCACACCTTTCGGATTGCTGGACGCGCTCAATGACACTGGTTTACCCTACGGAATACTTCAAATTGACGCACATGCTGACCTCCGAGATGCCTATGAAGGATTTCAGCAATCACATGCAAGTATTATGTTCAATGTCATCTCGAATTTGCCAAACGTATCTAAACTTGTGCAGGTTGGAATTCGAGACGTCGCATCTTCTGAAGTGGAACTGATCCGCCAACATGAAAGCCGAATCAAAACATTCTATGATTGGGAATTGAAGGAAGGGCAATTCAAAGGAGAAACGTGGAAAGCACAGGTGGATGCTATCATCCGCGAATTGCCGAATCGCGTATATGTATCTTTTGATATAGACGGTTTGTCCCCAGAACTTTGTCCCCATACTGGAACACCGGTTCCGGGCGGTTTTAAACTCGAAGAAATTTCGTTTCTTTTATTTGAACTTGTTCGGCAAGGCAAACAGATTATAGGATTTGACCTGAATGAAGTTGCTCCGGGGAGTGAAGGAGACTGGGACGCCAATGTAGGCGCCAGAGCACTGTGGCAGTTGGTTTGTATGACAGAAAAGAGTTTAAGAAATCACAGATAATATGCTAGGAACATTGCAGCGCTTATCGGCAATCATTTTGTTTGCATCGCTT
>JBEGVI010000147.1:0-15232 GCA_041178485.1 Bacteroidota bacterium
TCTTTGGGTCGAACTCCAAAACAAATGTCTAGATAAACCGGGATTGTATTACACATCATATAGCCAATCCGACATTAAACAAAATGAAAAAAAGAAAGGCTGCCCCTTTTGAGACAGCCCCTTTTTTATTTCCTGAAATTCCAGAGACACCTTCTACAAGCCACCGCCTCTTAGTAGCGTAACATGGCCATGGTATACCTCTTTATCATCATTGTAAGACCTTCTTAAAGTTAACTTCCAGGTGTAAACATGATCCTGACATTTCTTTCCTTTATAGGTGCCATCCCATCCTTCACCCACAGTATGTGATTCGAATATCAATTCTCCCCAACGATTGAATATAAGGAACTCATATCCTTCCTGGTTGTATCCTGCAGTAAGCACAGGATAGAACGTATTGTTATAGGAGTCACCATCCGGAGTAAATGCATTCGGAACGTATAGGATGACTTCAGGAATCATCTGAATGTAGCGTGTAGTAGAGTCAATACATCCATATTGAGACACAGCAAAAAGTGTTACCTCGTAGTTCGTAACGTCAAAATCACTTCCATTCATGAATTCATGATAGGCATTGAATGTTGTGTCATATGGACTTCCATCACCATAATACCAGAAATACGAACTGGCGCCGATCGATGTATTCCAGAAATTTGCATTGGTCTGAATGTTATCGATTTGGTAGGTGTCTGCATCAAATGAAGCCACAGGGTTTGGTTTCACACAAACAAAACTTGGCGACGTTGCGGTTGTAATACAACCCTCCGGACTAATTACGGTTAATTGTACTCCATAGCAATCTACCCCATCAAAATATGCCACAAACGGTCCGCACTCATTAAACACCTGTCCGTCTGAGAATGTCCATGTACAATTGTCACCTGTTCCTGCATTCGCGTCGATGAGAACCCCGCTTCCAATGCAGCCTGAAATCGGCGGAGGCAATGTTGCCTCAGGTGCAGGATTTGCGACCAAGGTTACGGAACTTGTCGAAGTACACCCATTTAAGTCAGTTGCGGTAACCGTGTAGGTTCCGACTGGCAATCCGGCTGCAGTTGCATTGTTCTGAACAGGTGTAGAATTCCAGCTGTAAGTGTAACCAGGTGTTCCGCCGACAACAGATGCATTGACAATACCATCAGAGGCACCTTCACAACTAACGCCTGCACCAAAATAGAAAGAAACCACACTGCTGGATGCAACCACTACCGTAGGTTGACTAACTACGACATTTGTACTGTACGTACATCCATTCAGATCCGTTGCTGTTACTGAATATGTACCCGCCGGGATGCCGGTTAAATTTTGATTTGTACCAAGTGAAGTGCCTGAACTGTTAACCCAATTATAGGTATATCCCGGCGTTCCGCCAGAAATATTCACTGATACCGCACCGTCTGAAGATTGAAAACAACTGACATCAGCTCCGTTGTAATCAGACGTCACGACTGCCGGTCCGGATAGTGGGTCCGGGTCTGTCAGCACGATCGAAGTATCTGTTGTACATCCGTTGACATCTGTTGCAGTTACTTGATAAGTTCCAGCAGGTAAGCCAGTTGGGTTTTGAAGCACACTCACTGTTTGACCGGCCTGATTGCTCCATGAATAGGTATAGCCGGGCGTTCCCCCATTTACAGTAAAGTCTATCGATCCGTCGCTTGCACCGTCGCAGCTTATCTCTTGTCCGTTGTAATCAGAAGTAACAGATATGAGCATTCCAAATGGAGCAGGATCAATCAACGTAATTGTATTGGTGTCCAAACATCCGTTCAAATCTTCTATTGCAACAATGTAATCACCTGCAGGCAACCCTCCTGGTGATTGAACGGAACTCACAGTAGTTCCATTAGAATCAATCCACTCATACGTATATTGAGGGGTTCCTCCTAAAACATTGACCGTTACTGAACCATCAGAAGCCCCTACACAAGATATATCCTCTCCATTATAATCTGAGGTTACCTGAGTGGTCGAAGTAATGGATTGAGGCTGAATTAAAGTCGTATCTAAAATAAACTGACACCCATTGATATCTGTAATGGTTACGGTATAGGTTCCTGCAGCAAGATCTGCCAAATCCTCAGTGACTGAAGTATTGCTCCAACTAACTGAATAATTTGGACTGCCGCCGGTAATTGTCAAATCGATCGATCCATCAGGTTGACAACCAGAAAGATTGTATCCGCCTGCATAAACTGAAAGAACAGCAGTTGCATTCAGAATAGTCGGTTCAATCAACGTAAGAACAGTATCAATAGTACACCCGTTAATATCTGTCACAAGAACGTTGTATGTTCCGGCAGTTAATCCGGTGGGATTTTGCTGTGTATCCTGACCCGCTGGAACTGCTGCAGAAGGGGTTGATGGGTCTGCTGTCCAAGAATATGTATAACCCGGCGAACCACCGCTAACCGTATAATTCAAAATAGAACCATTGGCATCACCATTGCATTGAATGTTGTCTCCGGAAGGATAAGTGAACGCGAGGCCGGTTTGAGAAAGTACCGGAGGCTCGATAAGTGTTATCAATGTATCCTTAAGACAACCGTCTACATCCGTTATTGTAATCAAATACGTTCCTGCTGTCAGTCCTGCAGGATCTTCAAGTATTTCCTGACCAGAAGGAATACTGGCGGCGGGAGTCGATGGGTCAGTTGTCCAGGCATAGTCGTATGGACCTGTTCCCCCTGTCACCTCAAGATCAATACTTCCGTCATCAAAACCAGTACATGAAATATTGTCTCCGGAAGGATATAAAAACGCAGTCAAACTGAGAATAGTAATAACATCCGGTGCATCCATATACACGCTATCTGTGGCCAAACACCCATTCAAATCTTGAGTTGTAATGTAAAGCCAGCCCTCAGAAATATTTATAACCGGATTCGGATCGTTGAAATCTGTTGTTCCATCATTACTCCAATCATACGAATACCCAGGAACTCCTCCTGTGCTTGTAACTTCTGCAAATCCATCGGGTAAACAACCGGTAATGTTGTATCCACTTGGATACACTGATGGCGTTACACCTGTAATCAAAAGCTCGGTCGGTTCTGTTACGGTAATCTGACCGGAAATCGTACAGCCGTTTTGGTCAGTTACTGTTACAAAATAATTACCTGCAGTGAGGCCTGTTGGGCTCATAACTGTATTTTGTCCTGCAGGAATAGAAGAGGTCGGTGTTGAAGGATCAACAGTCCAGTTATAAGTATACCCACCAGATGGAAGTTGAGTTCCGCCGTTGATGGTTGCCGTTATTCCGCCGTCACTGAATCCGAAACAAGAAACCCCAAAACCATTGTAGTTGGTAACTACGGAAGTAGCAATGGTCAATAATTCTGGTTCTGTCATATTCACTGGACCCATACTCGATCCACAACCAAGGCCTCCTGATGCGTTGTTGGCATCTGTAACTGTCACAGTGTACGTGGCAAAGCCTCCACTTGGAAGACCGCTCAAGCCGGTGAAATCATACGTGCCACCATCTGCAGCTACTACCTGCGTGGCGCCCGTCTCTACCAACGTAACCGTATAAGGTGCTGTACCTCCTGTGATCGTGCCCGTGACGTTCCCGTCCGCTGCGCCATAACACAATATCGCATCGCCAGCTATGGTCACTATAAGTTCCTCAGGTTCCGTCATGTTCACTGGACCCATACTCGATCCACAACCAAGGCCTCCTGATGCGTTGTTGGCATCTGTAACTGTCACAGTGTAGGTGGCAAAGCCTCCACTTGGAAGACCGCTCAAGCCAGTGAAATCATACGTGCCACCATCTGCAGCCACTACCTGCGTGGCGCCCGTCTCTACCAACGTAACCGTATAAGGTGCTGTACCTCCTGTGATTGTACCCGTAACGTTCCCGTCCGCTGCGCCATAACACAGTATCGCATCGCCAGCTATGGTCACAACTAATGGCTGTGGTTCTGTAAGTGTTACGGTGGTCGTAGTGAAGCAAGTGCCCGCACTGCCATTAACATCAGCAACAGAGACAAGATAAGTACCAGCGATTAATCCTGTCAAATCTTCTGAGGAAGACGTGTAACTGCTTGGTCCGGTCCAATTGTACGTATAAGGTGCCGTACCGCCCGACACAGTTATACTTATGGTTCCGTCTGAACCCCCATTACAAGAAATATTGCTTTGAGTGTTCACTACAATACTTAGTGCTGCGGCAGGCTGCGTAAGGGTCACTGAAAGCGTAGACTGACAAGTACCTGTCGTTCCGTTGGCATCCGTTACCGTAAGGTTATACGTGCCAAAAGCAAGGCCCGTCAAATCTTCTGCTGTCGAGGTATAGCCACTTGGGCCTGTCCATGCATACGTGTATGGTGCTGTACCTCCACTTGCTGTAATGTTGATCGCCCCCGTTGAGTTGCCAAAACACAATATATCTGTCTGACTGTCCAGTACCACTGACAAGGCAGCTAAAGGCTGGGCAAGGGTCACTGAAAGCGTAGACTGACAAGTACCTGTCGTTCCGTTGGCATCCGTTACCGTAAGGTTATACGTACCAAAAGCAAGGCCCGTCAAATCTTCTGCCGTCGAGGTATAGCCACTTGGGCCTGTCCATGCATACGTGTATGGTGCTGTACCCCCACTTGCTGTAATGTTGATCGCGCCCGTTGAGTTGCCAAAACACAATATATCTGTCTGACTGTCCAGTACCACTGACAAGGCAGCTAAAGGCTGGGCAAGGGTCACTGATAGTGTAGACTGACAAGTACCTGTCGTTCCGTTGGCATCCGTTACCGTAAGGTTATACGTGCCAAAAGCAAGGCCCGTCAAATCTTCTGCCGTCGAGGTATAGCCACTTGGGCCTGTCCATGCATACGTGTATGGTGCTGTGCCTCCACTTGCTGTAATGTTGATCGCGCCCGTTGAGTTGCCAAAACACAATATATCTGTCTGACTGTCCAGTACCACTGACAAGGCAGCTAAAGGCTGGGTGAGCGTAATTGTATTTGTAGTTGAGCAATTGTTCGCATCAGTTGTTGTTACAGTATAAGTACCCGCATTCAAAGTCGAAATATTATAGGTTCCACCAGAGGCAAGAATTTCATTGCCGGCAGGGTTCCCCGATGAGGTTCCTGACCAGCTGACATTGTAAGGAGCCGTTCCACCACTCGCAGACATCAAAATTGCACCATTTGAACCTCCAAAACACGAGATGTTGGTTGGGGTATTTCCGGCTGTCAGAACAAGTGGTTGAGTTATTGTCAGAGAAGAAGTTGAAGTACAGCCATTGCCATCTGTTACAGTCACTGTATAACTCCCTGCAACAAGACCAGTCACCGTGTAACTACCGCCTGAGGCAGCAATTTCATTTCCAGCCGGATCCCCGGTAGACGGCCCGGACCAACTCACATTATATGGAGCAGTGCCGCCTGAAGCAATGACAGAAGCCGAACCATTTGACCCCCCGTTACACGTCACATTCGAAGGTGTATTGGAACTTGTCAAAACCGTTGGTTGGGTGATACTTGCAGACGAAGTTGCCGTACAACCATTCACATCCGTTACAGTAACAGTGTACGTTCCTGGTGCTAATCCTGATATATCTTCAGCTGTTGACACATAGCCGCCAGGACCTGACCAAGAATAGCTACTCGCAGAATATGCGGGGCTACCGGGTGTTACAGTTAAATTTATTGAACCGTTATTCGCCCCATTGCAATTGACATTTGCAGGTGGTAACGACAAGGTAGATGTAAATTGAGTCAGGTTTACATTGATCGACGCCGGTGTACTTGGACATCCGAGCGTATTTGTTGGTGTAAGTGTAAGTGTGACTGTTCCAGTGGTGCCGGCATTGGGAGTCCAAGTAGTGGCCGTTCCGGGCGAAACACCTGAAGTGACATTCGTGTTTCCAAAAGTACCTCCGGCAGATGAAGACCAGATTCCTTGATTGGTCTCTGTTACATATCCCTGAAGATTTACCGTTGGTGTTGGAGAAAAACACGTCGTGACAGCTGGTGAGGTAATGAACGATTGTATTTGGGTATCGTATTCAAAAACAGTAACCTGATCCGTAGCTGTCGCACAGTTGTTTGCGTCTGTAACGGTAAGCGTATAGGTCCCGACAAGGGACAGGTTTACCGTTTGAGTGGCATCGGTAGAGGTTGCCGTGTAATTAAACCCGGTAGCAGGACCAGATACACCTTGCCAGTTGAAGGTAAATGGAGGAGTTCCACCGATAGCAGTTCCAACTGCAGCGACCGTAGTACCCGGTGCTGCACCCTGGCAAATGGCGAGGTCAGTACCTGCATTTGCAAATAAATCGGGATAGATGGTAATTGTAGTTGTGTTGCACCAGAGAACTGGAGGGATGTTGGTACAAACGCTGCCCAAAATTGGATAACCACAAACCTGATATGAAACAACATTTGGACTTCCAGTAATCGGGGTAACTACCACGTCTTCTACACCGGCAGTAAGATTTCCTCCGTTCGCCGTTGTAGCGTACGGTACGCCCGATATACCATTTGCGGAACCACCAGACAGAAGATTGTTCCATTGACCAGTCGTTCCGGGAGAAGTGGAATTCCACACAATCGAGGATGGACTAAGCCCCTCAACACTCAAGTCAATAAAACATCCTTCGGTTACACCTAAATCTCCTGTTCCACTTGGCGCCGGGTAGGAAACCACATCAATGGTATAAGGTGCTGCGCCACCCGGTCTACAAATCATAAACTCGTGCGGACCAACACCATCAACACAAATTATCTCATTAATACCATACACTTCCCCTCCTAAAGTAATGATATCGTTGTACGCATTGTCATTTGGCGCAGCATTGGTTTCCAAATTGGAGCAAGGTTCATAGATATAAAACGAACCTGATGCTCCAGAAAAATTAAAAGAGATCCCTTCGCTTTGTGGATTCAAAAAGATCTCAACATGATAGCAATTCTGAAGAGAATTAAGGTTACAACACTCACCTTGACCCGAGTCAAAATCAAGTACAAGTGAAGTGGTTGTGTCGGGATTTGAACTGTAATCAAGAAATTCATCCGGAATTCCGAGCGACCCCTGGTTGCAATCCGTGAAGTTATTAATTACACCCGGCTGGTTGGGCAAACAATTTGCCGGCGCGGTAAACAATGCATTTGCGGTAAATGTGCAAGTCGGCACGTCGGAAAAGGAAGCGGTGACATTCACAGGGGCGCCGTTTGCATTGAGAGACGTAAGCGTGACTGTTTGCGGACTACCTGTTGCAGTAAACGTTTGTCCATTGACAACCAACAATCCGGATCCGGCGCTGGCTGAATACGTCACAGTAACCTGTTGCGTATAATAGTTTGTAAGGGGATTACATGCTGTCTGGGTGCCTGCAGTTATACCTGTAATTGAGCATTGGGCAATGGCGATGCCAGAATATCCCAGGAGGATCAACAAAAACAGATATAATTTACTGGCTTTCATTTAATCTCTTACCATTAAAAATCAAAAGATAAATCTACTACTTGTAGACGACTTTATCAACAGGTGGTTGCCTTTATCAACGATTTTACAAAATTAATTTTTCAATATGACATATCCGTTAAGCGAAATGGCAATAACCAACCAAATTACGTAAGGCAATAGAAAAATTATACGGTATCCTCGGACAAGAAGTAAATAATTCAAGAGCACTCCAAACAATAACGATATTTCAAGGAATGCGATTTGAGTCAGATGATACTTAAAAAACAGTGGATTCCAAAAAACATTCAGCAACCACTGTGCAGCAAACAAAATTAAAAAAACGAGTTTTTCATTTGAATTGTAAGACACTGTCAGAAACACGCTGTAGCTGACCATTATCAGGGTCCAAGCCGCTCCAAAAACCCACCCCGGGGGTGTCCAAGGAGCTTTATTCAACTCCTGGTACCATTGATTTTCGCCTGGATTAGACCCCATTAAAAAAGCCCCCAAACCGAGGGCTCCGAAATTCAGAATGAGAAAAACTATAAATCTGATCATTCAATAATGAGTTTTTTGTTCACGCTGTTTCCTGAACTATCTGACATCTTGACGACGTAGTTTCCTGAATTCAGGATATTCGATGAAAGCATCGCCTTGTCTCCAAAGACTGAAGTCTCCAAAACGGTTCTGCCCATAATGTCTAAAACTTGAATGTTCATTGTTGTTTGAACGCCCCACTTCACATGAATTTGGGTTGTGGCAGGGTTAGGGTACAGCATTACCTCATGAATGTTCTGCTCGGTAAGGGAGGAAGATGCCGAACAAACCTCATTTACGGGAGTTCCGTCGCAGTAGTTGATTGCGTATAACGTTGCCGTTTCCAACCATGCATTTTCCGGCTGAAGCGCTGGATCTGTACAGCCCAGACGGTCAAGCATAAAATCCCGGAAAAAATTAATCGTTGTATCCATGTACGCCGCATTGCCCACATAAGGCACATGAGGCGCATTGGCGAAGGTGAAAAATTTATTTTCCACTCCTACTGCGCATGCTCTTTCATGGATCATTCTGCTTCCATCCAAATACATCAATGGCGTACCGGGATTCACAATTCCTCGATTGTATTTTACTGTTCCGTCGTCGGTGCCATGCACCGAACAAACCGGTACATCGCCAGCTTCCAGCCAGCTGTAGCGTGCCAACGCTCCACACCCGTTCAATACACCTTTCACAGTAGTAGAGTAGCCTGGATTTCCACTGTTTCCTTCCAATCCACCCATGTTTGTGATGGTACTTGCACTGAGGTAATCGGATACTTCACATTCCTGATCCAGATAAGCCACATGGAGCGAGGTAATTGCACCGGCAGAACTACCTCCAACATACACGTGATTCGTATCGATCTTGTACGTATTGGTCGTCAAGCGATCTTTATAAAAATATCGAATCGCTGCTTTGAGGTCCTGAACGGCTCGCACAACAGCTTTTACGGCATTTGCAGAATCGATAGGGAAAAATCCAAGACGGTAGTCAATGCTCGCACATACATATCCTTTCTTCGCAAAATCCTGCGACCAGGCTAAAACATCCGGATCGGTTTTGGATCCACCAATGAAACTTCCTCCGTGAACCCAGAGAATCAATGGTCTCTTCGTCGCCGTATCTCCCTGTGGCTCATATATATCCATCTTCAAAACAGTGTTGGAGCCACTCCAGGAAGTATTCTGACCGTAGGTGACATTGCTCGTGGTTGTTATGGTCGGATAAACATTCGTCGCATATCTGCCGTTCGCACAAGGATTCTGGGCTAATACTGCTCCTGAGAATACCAGAGATAGAATTAAGTAGATGTTTTTCATGATTTTTAGATTAAAATTAAGGGAATACAGGGCCGTTAAACTCCATAGGATTCAGAAACGGTATTTTAGATCGGTATTTGGCATTCATTGCTTTCAAAAATGCGTTCGCCAAAAGAGCATTTCCACGAGCATTCAGCTGTATCCCATCAAGAGAATATGCCCCGCCGGAGACAAATTTTGAACTCATTGTCACGCCATTGTATACAAATCCATCGTTTAAGGAAACGTAAAATTCTTCTGTATCGACCAATGCGAGGTTGAATTGATCTGCAAGAGAGCGGATTGCGTTATTGTAGTTTTTAATGTGAGCACGTAACACATTCAATTCCAGTTGGTCCAAAACAAATTCATCCCTGAATGGATAAAGCACTCCCATCTGGTGACATTTGACAGAATCAAGCGGAATTGCCAACGAAAGCAACTCGCCGGGCATTGCTTGTCGTACAGCCACAAAATTAGCTGTGGAATCCACCACCATAAACGGGTTGTTGCCGTAGTCAAAATAATACCCCAATGGATTGTAGATATTATTCAGCAGCGACAAGTCATCTGCATTTTCTGAAGTGAGTGCAAGCCCATTGTATGGAATTGTCGTGAAATAAGGCATTTGTGTAACATCTGGCAACGTAGCAATCACCCCCTTGGCTCCATTCATGGTAAGCGCGCTTAAAACAGACGCATAAGAAGATTGAAACTCAGAGGTAGAAGGTAGGGTGCCGATTGTCGCGCCGGATTTGGCATAGGCTACCAGCTCATCTAATCCAGCGAAGAGCGCAAAAAATGTAGGATCCGCGCTTACAGCATCGTCGATTACCGAAGCTGTGCCAGAGGATGCAAATCGAGAAAAGAAAGTGTTATCTGCAGATAATCCTTGAAGTTGAAGTTGATCCAGCCGCACTCCCGGGACACCAAAATTGCCAAAAGGAGATGCATTTGAATACAAAAGGTCATTCCAAACCGAAACATCCCCGGCAATCGCCTTGCGGACAGGGGAAAGTGAAGAAGTTCCTTCACAGTCTGTTTTGTATCCCAGTTGCAACACCGATAAACCTGTTAAACTCACACCGACAGAAGATTCAGAAACCAGAGGTTGATTGAATACTCCTCCTCCTACTTTTGAGAGTTGGCCAGCAATTAAAGCAGCAAGGGAATTTACCTGGCCCGAGTAGGTCAGTGCATCATCACTGTATCCCGCAACCTGTGAACCACCAATCATGACAAAACGAGCAGGATCTATTTCTCCGGAACTAATTTCGGGCGACTCATATTTGGGTTTGCACGAAACCGCGAGCCCAAAAACAACAAATGCAAACAAACTTTTTCTTACCATGTGTACACCAATGAAAATCCAGGGGCTATTGCCTTCGTAGTGAATGTCCCGGCTAAATTTGTTTCAAGATTGCGGCTGCCCCTCTTAAGTTGCGTATAGTACACTGAAACATCCATAGAGAAATGTTCGCCAAACCGGTAAGTCCAACCGAAGGTTCCGTAAAATCGATTTCGATCCGGTGTTTCAGGTGTAACGTATCCGTCCTGAACGGGAGAATACCCAAATCCACCGCCGAATCTCACATCCATTTCATCAAAAAGCGCGTACGACATCCCTCCCCTGAAGGCAAAAATGTTCTTGTAATTTCTTGGTGATTTGGTGTCAACCAAAGATGCGGTGTTTTTCGCGTAGTCGAACGCAAGCGTATCGTAAATTCTCCATCCCACATAATTCACATCCAGCACAAAAGAAAGCTTTTCATTTGGAACATAAGACCATCCTATGGTGGTGACACTAGGCAAAGGCAAAGAGGAAGAAAAGGTACTGTCAGGAAAGTTGGCACTCAGCGCCTCAGGCACAGTAAAGTTGACATCTCCTTCGGGCAGTGACATCCGAACTTTTGAACGGTATGTCAATCCAAGCGCCCATTTCTCATTTAGTTTAACATGCATACCTGCATTGTATCCGAAACCTATTGCTTTGCCTGAAAGTTCTGCGCGGCCATAGGTGCCATCTGCAAACTGAACCGGCAAATCCTTTTGCAGGTTGACCCTTCCGATACTCACAAGAGGGCCTGCACCAATACTGACATGGTCATTAAATCTGTACGCCAGAGTTGGTTGAATAAAAATGGCTTTCAGTTCGAGGCGCGTCAATGCAAAACGCCCAATCCAATTATCTTCCCATTGAACCGTACTGCCAAACGGCGTGTACACTCCGAGTCCATACTTGAGTCGCGATGCTTTTTTACACTGGAACAAGGCATAGAGTGAAAAGGGCGTGCCGACAGGATTATCGGTTCGGTAACCCTGACCCGTAAGGGAATCTACATAAAGAACATTTGCAAAAACGTCTGTCATGGCCGCATTCACCGAATTTTTTTCGGAGAAACCAATTGATCCGGGGTTAAAGAAAATACTAGCACCATCCTGAAATAAGGCAGCCCCCGCACAACCCATCCCCTGTTGTTTCTGGCCCTGAAAATTTACTTGAAACCCTTGAGAAAAGATCGACAAAGAGAAAAATAGACCGATGTAGACAAGTAGATTTCGAAGCATAGTTTGGATCTCAGACCGTTCTTAGAGGGCTAATTTACATTAAAATCTGAAAACAGAGGCTACTGTTTTTTTTCAATTATATCTTTTCTGTCAAGTTGAATGTAGAAATCACTCAATGACTGATCTGGACGGTAGTAGTCAGTCGAAATAATCTGTGCACCACTTTTCCAGGCAGAACGGAGCCGTGTGTAATCGTTTGCCCTGGCCTCCAGAGTGCCTGCGTCTGAGCGCGTTCGCACGATATATTTTTGTGTCAATGCAAGGATTTCATCTTCCTTTCCAATAGGGTCATTTTTAATTACGAAAGCTGTTTCATTTTCGCCCGGAGGACCATACACAAACATTGGTCTGCTTTTTTCGGTGGAGTACTTTTGGGTGGGATCGCCATCAAGAATAAAAAAGACTGTGCCAAGTGTTTCATGGAGGGTTGGCCAACCAAGGCTGTCCAATCTGTCAGAAACCGATTTAAATTCACCCTTCAGTCTCTCCGGTGTAAATAGTTTTTGAGGAGTGTTTTTCCACGCCTCCAGAACTTCTTTATCCAAGGCCTGCATCGCTATCTCGGTAAAAGGAACTGCTTTTTTAAACCCCAGCAAGCGCAGAAATCGGGAGTAATTCCCTGGAGTCGCCGTTTTTATTTCCAGATTAACGAATAAAGGAGTGTGTTGTGGATGGCCTTCGCTCCAGGCCTGAAGTTCTTCCAAAACTTGACTGAATGTGGTATAATTGCTTTCATAATCGACATCTGCGATGTGAAGGACCTTGAAGCCCGGAACCCTGAGGAGGGAATCTTTGGATCGTTGTTTCAATCCCTTCACAAATAAATTCACCCTTCGTTTGCGGTATTTTCCGCCTTTTGGGTCAAAATACAGGTCTATTTCAAATCCCCGTATATTGAAGGAATCAAGCTGCTTACTCAAGGGTTCATGGCCATAGTCCATCTGAATTGGATCCAGATCTCCACTTAAATGGCGTTTAAAATGCGTCAGAAATTTGAGTATGGAGGGATCCGGCTTCTTTTTGTAACTGTTGTGTGACGCGAGAAATCTATATCTGTTGAGCGGAAGACTATCCGGGACCTGTGCAAAAGCGATCGCCATGGAAAAAGTCAATCCAATGGTGAGTAGTGCGTTTAAAGATCGGTTAGTGTTCAAATAAATTAATTTTTAGGAAAGCTTAGTTCAATGCAGGCCCCGTCCTTGTTTGAAAAATGTATTTCACCCTCCAGTTGATCGGTCAAGGAACGAATAATTTGAATTCCAAATCCTGAGTTCCTTTCATTTAGATCAGAAAGATTAAATCCTGCTCCATTGTCAATCACACTGAGAAGAATTGATGCCTCGGTCTCCCGAATATCAATTTTCAGGATGTTTTCTACTGACCGATTTTCCTTAAACGCGTGTTTGATGCTGTTGCCTGCACATTCCATTACGATCAGACCAACCGGAATTAGCTTGGTGATATCAAGACTGATGGGGGTGGTATGAAGCTGCAGTTTTATATTCCGGCCAATAAGAATAGACGAAACGATCTTTTGAATATAATCCCGGATGTCTATATGTTCAAAATCTTCTGATCGATATACCGCTTCATGTGCTGAAGCAATGGCATTGATACTCTCTTCTACTTCACTGATCGCAATTTTGCCGTTGATTTGTTTCAACCGTGCGATACTCTTAATCAACTGAAGATTGTTTTTTACGCGATGGTGCACCTCACTTAGCAGTACTTCCTTCTCCTCCAGCGCTTTTTTCAGGCTAAGCTCCTGTTCTTTTTGTTCAGTTATGTCAATATGGGACCCGCACATTCGCAAGGGTTTACCGTATTCATCCCATTCAAATACTTTACCCCGATCATGCACCCACACCCAGTGCCCATCTTTGTGACGCATACGCGCCTGGCAGTCGTAAAAGCTGGCTTGTCCGCTAAAGTGCGCATTCAAAAGTGTATTCGACCATTCCAGGTCCTCCGGATGAGCGTGCTTCATCCACGTATCAATGCTTATTGGCTGAAGTTCTTCAAGGGTATACCCGATGATTTCTGCCCAACGTTCATTGAACATAGTTTCTCCGGTTTGCACGTTCCAATCCCAAATGCCAATTCTGGTGCCTGAGATGACCCGGTTGTTTATGTCTTCGCCAGAGTTCATTGAGTGTCTCTACTTGCTTTGAAGAACCACACTTTTAGGGATTCGAATGTACAATTCAAAGGAATCCTGCCATTCAGAAATTGAAATCTCAGCATTTAAATTGGCCAACAATGACTGAACAATGCTTAATTGAAATTCCGGGCCTTCATTGTCTTTGTGTTGTAAAATAGACACTGTGCCCGAGGAACGAATCCTTCTAATAGATTCTGACATGGGACTTTTCACGCTCAGAGAAAGGTGGAAATCATCAGCCTTTTCAAGCATGGAAACATGCATCTCAGTCGTCTGCTCTGAATTGATTTCCTGACAAATAAATTCAAGCATTTTAAACCAAAGTTGAATGAGGCGAATTTCCTCGACTTGCCATTCAACGTTCAACGACTGATCAAGACGGCAAACCAACTTTCCGGGTTGAGTTTGTTCAATGAGCAGAAGGGCCTTCTTAATAGTTGTCTCTACAGTAGTTGAGTCTGTACCCCCTGTTTTAGGAGATTGAACCAGTAATTTCAACTCCTGAATGATTGTGCTGCTCTTTGTGACTGCATGTTCGAGGCTTCGGGTGAAATCATGAAGGTCTTTCATCTTTTTGATGACTTTAAGAATAGTTTCGTGATTTTCTTTTTTGCCTATTTGTTCGAGCCACGTGGAATCTGTGCTAGACACACCTGTTGATGTAAGGTCAAGCGCAAGCTTTTGATCAAGCTCCTTCCCTGTGATGTCAAAATACCTCTTCTCCAACATTCCTGACTCCTTAAGTTGATTTAGTCTTGACAGTTCTGGTGAGCGAAACTCAATTTCCTTGAGAATTTCAAAGATTAGCGGCCATTCTTCTTTTTCAACAGAAGCCATTAGTTCAACCGTTTCTCTGAACGTTTCATTGATGGCCTTGGCCCCCACTGCGACCACAGCAAGAGGTGTATTCAGCTCATGTGCAACTGCCGAGGTGATTTCACCTATCAGAGAGGATTTTTCATTCAAATGAAGCTGATGCTGAAGGTGGTTGTTCTCGGAGGACTGTTCTTGTATAATGCGCGTTGAATTTTCCAACTCAAGTCTTGTTTTTGTTTGAAATAATCTCGACTTATGTCTCGAATAAATCATGATCATAGTCAATGCTGCAACAGTCAGTATTGGAAAAACACCAGTCGTAAACACCTCACTTGGTCCAAGCGGGCTTCTAAATGCAAAAACCAAGCATGCACATACAAGAATTGTTGCAAACGAAAGAATGGTATAACGCAACTCCCAAGTGGCCAACATTCCGACG
>JBEGVI010000148.1:0-5955 GCA_041178485.1 Bacteroidota bacterium
CAATGATGCAAATGCTAGTTCAATGTTAAATGTCTCTGTTGCAGCCGGAAAAACCGTCAGGTGCTCAGGTCCCTTATCTGTAACGAGTGGTGTTTCCATTGATGGATTATATGGATCAGATTCATATCAATGTGGTGGAATTTACACTGTTTACGGTACATTAGACATGGATGGTGTCTTTTACAGTACAACGAACAATACAAATCTTTCATACCCAACCTTTCTTGTAATTAAAAATGGTGGAACAGTCAAATGTCGTTATATACAAACTGGGTCCAGTGGCACAGCTGGAAACACGTTGAGGATAGAACCAGGGGGTAAATTGAATATTTTTGGAAGCGTCGATACAGCACAGGCATCCTCAGGCTCCACGTTTGATGATACCTGGTCCGGATACAGTACAACAAATAACACCTGGGATTTCCAATCGGGCAGTACCATCGAATATTCGGGTACGACACAACAGGAAGTCCATGGAATCACTTCGTGCAGCAATTTCACAGTTTCCGGCGGAGGATTAAAGAAGCTTGGAAACGAATTTACAGTTGCAGGTATGCTGACCCTAACGAGCGGCCTTGTGCAAACCGATTCTTACAAACTGATCCATTCTTCAACGGCAGCATCCGACCTTACGCACACCACCGGAAGTGCCAGTTTTATTTTTGGTACGTACCGGCGTTACCTTGCATCCAATACCTCAACCTATGAAATGCCGGTTGGTTTGTCTTCTGCAACAGCAGGATTCCGTAGGGCAGACTTATTGAATAACAACCTCGGAGGGTTGACTTATGTGGATGCTTCGGTTCGTTCAATTACAGAGACCGGAGATAATATTGATTCCAGGATAACGTGTTCGCAGTTTGGCACTGCACTTACGGACGTTATTGGAAATACTGTTTGGACCTTGCAACCAAATGCTTCACCTGCAAGTGGAACCTACGGCGTGCGCCTCTATGTAAATGGAACAGGAATGACAGCTGCTGATGACAATACCTTTTGTGCGGTGAAGCGTCCGAATAACTCAACAGACTATGCAGATTGGAATACATTGGAATCGACGACAACAATTCCCTCCAGCGGAGCTGCCGGAAGGATATACAATAGCGGCACCGGCTACGCCGAGAGAATAGGCTATACGTCTTTTAGTGAACATGCGATTGGGAAATCCTTGTCTAATCAACCTTTGCCTGTTGAGTTGCATTCCTTTTCTGCAAATTGTTCCGGTGAAGGAAATATTAAATTAACGTGGGTTACCGCCTCGGAAAATAATTCATCTCATTTCGTTATTGAACATTCAGGGAATGGAAATGATTGGGAAATTGCCGGAGTTATAAATGCGGCTGGATTTTCTCAGCAAATATTGGAATATGAGTTTGATTTTCGTGCCAATTCCAGTTTAAATTATTTCCGACTTAAACAAATAGACATCGATGGAGAGGTGGTTGCATATCCTGAAATTTTTGTTGTGTGTTCACCGAACTACCATGGTTTGGTAACTATTCCAAATCCATCTGGCAATGAGTTTACGGTGGTGTATGATTCAGATGTCAATACTTCATCCATAGAGGTCCAGCTGACAGATATCCAAGGTCGATATATGTATTCTAAAAGGTTCACTGTTGAGAAGGGACTTAATTTCATTGCTCTCAATGGAAAGGACTTGCCATCAGGGATGTATTACCTCAAAGTAACTTCGGCGGATGGCACTGTACAACTCATTCGACACCGAATTTTCTAAAACAGCCCTGAAAACGTAATTTTGCGGTATGCTTCCATCGGACATACGTGCAAAAAAGATCTTGATTTCTCCTTTAAACTGGGGGTTAGGACACGTGGCTCGTTGTATTCCCTTGATTCATGAGTTGAGAAAAAACAATCAGATAATTATTGCATGCGACCGGGAACAGAAACAAATTTTTCGTGCTTATTTTCCCGATTTAGAGTTCATTGAACATGAAGGATATCCCTTCCATTTTTCGGGTACTTCGTCCTTTCGCAGAGACCTGTTTTTCCGACTTCCAAGGTTGTATAGAAGGTTAAAAAAGGAAAGGGCAGAGGTTCGGGAAATGTGTTCCCGATTTGGAATAGATATTTTGATTTCTGATCATCGCTATGGATTTTATTCTCCTGACACGTATTCTATTTTCCTGACACACCAGGTGAATTTACCGCTGCGTGCCTTTGAATTTCCTGTGCAACGTATCCATCACAAATTGATTCGTCGGTTTCACGAAATATGGGTATTGGATACTCCTTCAAATGAACATGCCGGTGAGTTAAGCCGTTTAAATGATTTAAAGGGATCTTACATTGGGCCTGTTTCCAGATTTTCGCTCTATGACCAAAAGAGAGGCGGGGGAGGCAATGTTTGGATAGTAAGTGGTACTGAGCAGCATGCCAGACGATGGGTTTCGGAAATTATTCAATATACGGTTGGCCAACGGATGACTCTCGTTCTTCCTCCAAATCTCAGCGATATAAAAATTCCCGGGAACATAGAGAGTGTATATTCAGATGACTGGCTGCGAGTTGATCAGGTAATTCTTTCTGCAGACCATATAGTTTCGCGCTCCGGATATTCAACATTGATGGATCTGTTAGAATTGAAAGTGAGTTTTGAGTTATATCCGACAAAAGGACAATCTGAACAGGAATACCTTTATAAATTTTGGAAAAACAAAGTTTCTCTAAAGAAGTAGTTCTTTATTTTTAGTTCAAATTTCAGGAATCAAAAAGTGGCTTTACATAGCGTTGGGGGTGTTTCTATTGGCTCTCCTTTTCTGGAGTGTTTATCCTGAGCGTTCACCTAAAGTATATCGGTCCATTGTGAAAAAGATTAAAGCGCAGCGTGAATTGTTTGAACCTAATGTGTGTTTCGATCATGTGGATTATTCTGTTCGGATGAATGACAAAGCGATTCATTATATTAAGGAATCCTACCAAAATGGACCAGGTGGAATGATGCGTTCCGGAAAAGATATTGTTCGATATTTCAATGCAGGCAAATTGGAATTGGTCGAGGCCAACGAATATTTTCTATTGGATACGATGTATTATAGTTTTCCATTTCTTACACCACAGGCGAAGAGATTTATTGATGAACTTGGATTTAGGTTTCAGAGAAAGTTGGAAAACACTTCTTTAAGTTGCACAAGATTTACGTTGACCTCGGTACTTCGTACGACCAAAACAATCTTGAAGTTGAAAAGGAAAAACCGAAACGCGATTACGCGAAGTTCCCATTTGCATGGTACCAGTTTTGATATTTCATATACGCAGTTTTATGGAAATAAAACTTTGTCACCTATGGAAGTGTTGTGGTTGAAAGATGTCTTGGCTGAGACGCTATATGAACTCAGAACTTCTGGAAGGTGTTGGGTTACCTATGAAATGTGGCAAACTTGTTTCCACGTGGTTGTACGATAACGATGGGACATAAAAAAAGGCCCATCTGCAGATGAGCCTTTCTGATCAAAGAATTCTAAATTTATTTTACCGCTCCAGTGAAAGTTGCGTTTTCAGCAAACTTGAGGAACTCTCTGTCTTTCGCTGCTTTAGCTTTCAAGGAAGAGTCTTTGCTGAATGCATTTTTCAGGTTGCTAACTGTAGCGTCAACATTGTTCTGACGTGCTGATGCAACAGCCTTGAGGTAATATCCTTGTGCTGTTTCTTTGTCAGCAGATTTATCCAACGTTTTAGTAGCGTTGTCTACTGTGTTGTTTAGAATTTCAGCAAGTGCTTTGTTGAAAGAAGCATCTCCTCCGAAACTTGAAACCGCTTCAGGATACTTTCCTGCCATAATCATAAGGATTCCCATATTGTATCCAACTTCACTTCCTGCACCTTTGGCTTGCGTGAATAATTGTTTTGCTTTAGCACGATCACCAGCAACACCGGCGCATGCACCAAGGTTGTTTTTGTGAATTGCGTTGTCAGCAAGTGCATTTGCTTTTTCAAAATGTGATTTCGCGTCGTTCGCTTTGTTTTGCATGTATAGAACTGCACCTACGTTGTTGTGCGTTCTTGCATCGTCAGCATATTTTTTCTGAGCTGCAGTGTAAATTTGAAGTTTTGTATTCAAATCATTTGTCAATGTTGCAGCAAAAAGCAACTCCTCAACTTTCAATGAATCAGGTTTTGTAGTTGATAACGTTTTCAACTCCTCATCTGTGTATCCAGTTAGGTCATAAACGATTGAAATTTCAGCACGACGAAGTTTCGGGAAGATATTGTCATCCAAATACTTGAATGTTTTACCCATGTTACGCATTTCAGTCTCACGTGTAACCGGGTCTGAATGCATCTCCAATACACGAATAACCAAATTTTTCTCATCTTCGTTCATTGTCGAAGACTGAAGTTCTTTCTTGAACCCTTCGTAATCCTCTCCTCTTCCGTTCAGGTTGAAAGAAACAGTTTCCATTGCAGTGTTTTTTGCACCTTTAGAAAGGTCCATAGCTGCTTTTTTAGCTGCTTCAGCGCGGTCTGTGGATAACGTGTTATTCTTGTTTTCCTCACCTTCAGGAGAAGCATACCCCGTAATGTTCACAGCTTTAATTGCAATTTTTGGGTTGCTTTGTGCAGCCTTCAACCAGTTTACCAAAGCAACGATGTCTTTGTCTTTTAATTCTCCGGGACGAACAACTGATTTTCCACGCTCATAATTGATCTGTGCTACGAATGTTTGTTCAGTGACGCGTGTAAATTGGTCTTTCTCCAAAATAACCTTGTAATCTTTGTTCACAAGGTAAGGAGTGATGATCGTTCCATCTGCGATTTTCTTGTCTTCGAATACGCCCGGCTTTTCTTTTTTGCCTTTGAAAACTTTACCTGTCACTTTCAATTCAGTGACTTCCATATCCGGCTTGTAAGCTACCATGTCTTCATAAACATAATTTCCTCCGGATTTGAAGTTGATCACTGAACCATTTCCGGTAACTTTCTCACCCTGGATGGTTACTGTTTTTAAAGCAGTATTGCCAAGCATTGGTGTAACTTCAGCAGTTACTTTTTTACGAATTCCTTTTTCAGGGAAGGTTACGTCTACACGTACTTTTACTGAATCTGCGTGCATTTCAAGAGGGCTTGGTGTTACACGGTATTCAAGGTCTTTTAAAAGATCACAGCTAGAAACCAAATAACTCGCTGCAGCAATCAATGCTATACCTTTCAAATTTTGAGTTTTCATATCGAAGATTTAAATTTTATCAATTTGCTCGGCAATATTACGCAATTATTTTTTCTTATTGGAAAAAACTGAATTATTCTTTTGTAAATAAACTCAATGGATATTTTTCTACTGTGGATTTGTCCGGACAATTTTTCAGAAAATAATTTACAGGGATGCCTTGCGCGGGGTCGATGAGGCCGTCATCGAGATCAATCAAAGGTAGAAGTACGAATTTTCGTTCGTGATAACGGGGGTGTGGCACCTGCAGATCGGGTTGATGGAGGATGGTATTCCCATAAAATATAAGATCAATATCAATGGTTCTGGATGTTGTCTCATTTTCTCTTCGGATCCTTCCCAGGTGCAATTCGATCTCATGTATCGTTCGGATTAATTCGTTGGGATTTAAGTGTGTATTTGCTTTAACGCAGCAATTAAGAAAATCAGGAGCGCCTTCAATTCCAATGGCCGGGGTTTGGTAAACAGAAGAGACAGAAACTATGGAAAAGCCTTTTTGAGCCAGAAGTTCAATGGCATTTTCAAGAAACTGCTTCCTGTTTCCTAAATTGCTACCAAGGCTTAAATAAACAGCAGGAGTTATTTCCATTCAAACGAATGAACTAATTTTAATAGATCGAGCTTCACATAATCAATGCTCGGCTTCAACGAATCATAATTCGGCCGGCAGTTAAAATATAATACTCCGCTGACGAACCTGGAGGTCGAATCGGTAAGATAAAATTGAAAAGGCGTTGCCACGTTGCCTTGTAATTCAAAAAAAGTTC
>JBEGVI010000149.1:0-8125 GCA_041178485.1 Bacteroidota bacterium
TTTTAAGACTTATAAAAGATTATACCAATGCCCCAATTACAAGGCATGTCCTTCTGGAAATCCTTAGGGAATACAAACGACCAAATGACAAGATCAGCGAATTGATCAAGAATGGTGAACTAATTTCGTTAAGAAGGGGATTGTATGTACCAGGTCCTGCAACGGGGCTTCCGATACCTAAATCTTTTCTTATCGCCAATCATCTTCGAGGTCCTAGTTATGTGTCACTAGAAGCGGCCTTGTCCTATTGGGGATTTATCCCAGAACGAACCTATGAGATTAGTTCTGTAACGATTAAACCTTCTAAAAAAATAAAGACTCCTATTGGAAGATTTGGATATCAGCAACTTCCAACACCGTACTATTCATATGGTATTCGAAGTGTGGAATTGACAACAAATCAACTTGTACTCCTGGCTTCGCCTGAAAAGGCCATCTGTGATAAAATAGTACTTACACCAATGGTCAATCTAAGGAGTATAAAACAAACACGAGCTTTTTTATTGGATGATCTTCGGATGGACGAGCATTTGTTGCGGACATTGAATCTGGAAATGATAAGCACTTGGTTAGAAGACGCTCCGAAAAAAAGCAGTTTGAAAATGCTCATCTCAACACTCAAGGAAATATGATAAAAGAATGGATTGCTGAATATAACCCAAAGAATGAGGAAGAGATTTTGGATGCGCTGCGTGAAATAATGCAGGAGATTACCTTGGCAGCCTTGTCACGAACTGATTTTTTTGAGAAAGCGGGATTTTATGGGGGAACAGCCCTCCGAATTTTCTATGGGCTGGATCGGTTTTCTGAAGATCTGGATTTTTCACTTTTGGAAGGGGATGATACGTTTACGCTCGAGCCATATTTTTCCGCAATTCATAGTGAATTCGATTCGTTGGGAATAAAGGTGAATATAAAAGAAAGGGAAAAGAGACAGCAATCCTCGATTGAGTCTGCTTTTTTGAAAACGGAAACGGTTTGGAAAGAGTTAATTCTTGAAGATGTTGTGAAACAAACAGGCGTGAAATCGAATAAACCAATTAAGATAAAAATTGAAGTAGATCGCAATCCGCCATTAGGCTTTAGAACAGAGGAGAAGCTATTGATTCGTCCATTTTCATTTTATGTGAGGTGTTTTACACGTCCGTGTCTGTTTGCCGGAAAATTGCACGCGCTCCTTTATCGAAAATGGAACAATCGTGTAAAGGGGCGTGACTGGTATGACCTGGAATGGTACATAAAGAAGGGTGTTCCCCTAGATGTTGGTCATTTCTTATGCCGAGCAAAAGACACTGGAGATTGGGAAGCGGAAGATATCTCTACAGAACAGATCCTTGGGTTATTAAACAACAAAATTGAATCGACATCCTTTACAAATATCAAGGAGGATGTGGTTCGATTCATTAAGGATGACAACGTGTTATCCATTTGGAGCGCTCCGTACTTCAAGGATTTGGTAGAAAAGATGAAATTTGAAAATACATCCATTTAATTGATATTATTTTTGATTAGTCGAATTGTGATTTTTTGATTGGTTACTGATTGAATCTTCCCAACCAAAAACTTCCTCCAAATCCTCATAAAAGTTAGATTTTTCGACCTTGGGGGTCACAAAACAGAGTGAGAGTGTAGAGCGAGAGCGATATACTCCACTCTTTTTTCTTCGCTCCTAGCCCTAAGTTTATCGAAGGGTCATTCTCATTCTCGCACTTTATCTAGATTTTTGTTGGATTCATCCCAACCCAAAACTTCTTCTAAATCCTTAAAAAGTTAAATTTTTCAACCTTTAGAGTCAAAAAACAAAGCGAGAGCGACGAAACTCTGCCCTGTTTTCTTTGCTCTCTATTCAAGCGTTTAAATGGAAATACGTTCATATCTCCACAAGCGTCAAATTGAAATATTCATCAATAAAGAGCACGACATCACTCGGGCGTTCACGAAGCCTCATAATTGCATCATTTTTTTGCTTGGTTTGAAAACACCTTGGATCATATAAGAGTTTGTTTTCTTCGGCCTCATCATTCGATACAACTTTACCTTTCAATAGGTACTTAACATAGACGTGTCCCATAAAATTCAATTTGAAATCCCTCTAAATTACCCAAATACACAACACGAAAAATAGAAAAAGGATCATCTTTTATACTATTATACGAAGAAAAAAATATTGTGAATTAATAACCCATCATCGTCTCTAAACCCCTTTTAAAATTATATTTTCAGACCTTGGGGGCACAAACCTCACGACAAGGAGTGGAGGGCGAGAGCGCCATATTTCAATTTGTTTTTTTGATCTCACGCGCATTCTAGCACTCTTTCCATATTTCTATACGGAAGCTGAACATGACTTTTTGCTGATTCCAATTTATGTGGAACCACAAAACAAGTTAAAAAGTTTAGGGAAATTATAGATCCTGTAAAATCATCTTGCACTTCAACACTTTAAAATTCAGATTGAACTTTCTAGGTTATTTTATTTCTCACCGTTCGTATAATGACTATGGAAACAAAAACAGAAGAACAATTTACGCATTGGTCCTATGAGATGACCGCTGCTCAGCGAAAATTCGATAACATGGTTATCGGAGCTGCAACTACTTTTTTTACCACAATCGTTCTATTGCTAGTGGATTTCTTTCAAATTCCCTATGTACTGACAGGTATCCTCCCTTACCTGATCGTTTTGGGGTTGATTTTAACTCCTCTATTCGGAATCGGAATTTTCGTGAACTTGGAAAAAAGGAAAGCCACACGAAAGGCTTATGAGGTTGCGCGTGCAGATTTCATAAGGGATATTCATGACCAATTCAAAAAGGACGGACGTTAAACAAAAAAGCACCAAATTGGTGCTTTTTTGTTATTCGAGAATTCTATTCGGCCGATAGTTACGCCTCATTCTTTCTTTTACGCGTTTATAACGCATTGCCAATCGTCCCTTAGGTGTTGCCAGTTTTTCAGCAATTTGCTCATAAGACATGCCTTCTTCGTGGCGCAATCTCACGATGGTCTGATCCATCAATCTTTCTTCCGATAACAAATGATTGTATTGGGTCATTCGGTCCGTGTGCAACTCCTCACTTAGGTGGTCGTTTTCATCTCCTACACTTGCATGATACGAAAGATCATCCACGAATTGTTCCATGCGCCGTTTTTTTATTCGGTAATTGTCTGTTAAATGATTTTGAATTACACGGTACAACCATTTTCCAAGGTTCCCCTTAGTGTCAGAATGCCGGAGGCGCTTTGTAAGAATCTTATCAATGATCTCTTGACGCACTTCATTTCGCTCCTCCGGTTTGACTCGGTCAGAAAAGTGTGTTTGAATAATTCGTTCGATCATGAAATTAATTGTCAAAACTTCTTCTTTTTTATACATGCTAGACTTTTTTGGAATTACTTATACTTAATTTAAATTGTTGTTTATTGACGTGGTATTTAGGATGAAATCGATCCATTTTTGCTGATGCATCATGCCTCGGTATCCCGAAAGTGCATCCTCTTGAACGAAGGTAAACGTGTGCCTCCTATTGTTTGGAGTGATGGCATTTACAAGGGCCGAGCAGTCGCGACTGATGCTTTTATAGCGGCAAACAAACCGCACATGTGATGGATTTATGACCGCTATCAAGTCTTCCAACATTCCTTGCTGGAAATTCAAAATACGTTCCGTCAATCCGCTGTTTCGCATTTCTGTCCTAATTACCGCAAGTATCCTTGTTGGAATTGGGATTACATAGATGTCTATAATCATGGTGTCAAAATCCTCGCAGAGCCTTTCCGGAATGGAGTCCTCATTGAGGTGCTTTGGCGAAACAAGGCGGACGTGCTTGCTGTTTAAGAAACTGTTTTTTACGTTGACGCTCGGGTCATTAGCAAATATGCTCTTCTCAAAGCTTTGCGCAATTTCACCGAAAACAATGTTCAACTGTTGTGGACGTTTTTTCAAGGTCATCATCATGAGCTTGTTTTTCATCCATTCTACGCGCATCCATTGCCCGAGTAAATGCACTGCAACGTCCTCGTTCGAACAGTCGATGTCGAGTGCAGCTTCTTGTTTGAATTGTTGCAAGACTTGCTTGCGTTCCATGATGTCGACAAGTTCGCGCATCATGTTGATTAAGTTTAAGATTTTAATTCCCATTTTTTATCGTTTTATATATGGTATTAGACACTAGGCAAAAAGTTTCGTGATTTTTTTTATTTTTTCATTCTTCTAAAACAGCATAAAGAATATCTCTGCCAATCTGGCGGTAACTCTCAAAGCAGATGAACTGATTTTTAACATAGGCAGCAACATACGCAGGATCTTTGATGTCCGACTCGGCAAGTATGATCGTTTTCCATGCTACTCCTCCTTCTATCGGAAATTCTTCCGTAGATGGTCTGTCAGTGCAATGAATCTTCGCTATCAACTTTTTTTCTTCGTTCACCTCGTAGCATACATACGCCTTGAATTTCAGCGAAGCATTGTTTACTTGAACTTCCAATTTATACCAGTAGGGTTCAATTTCAGGATCATTGTAAGAAAGAATTGCCGTTACACCGTGATATTCCCTCAATAGACTCTCCAACTTTTTAAGCATACTGAACAAACCCTGTTTGTAATGATCCGTGCGGTAAATCCCAAGCGCGTTCAGTCCGAGATCAGTGTCTTTACGCCAATCATCGACGCTCAGACGTAATGTGATGGTTTCCATCATAATAAAATAAATTTGAGTTGTGCGTGAATCGGCCTTTCCGACTCATCACACAAAGATTACCTTGAGAGCGTCCTAATTTATTAGGACAAGTAAGGATTCGCTGAAGTTAGGGGAGAATTTGCATGAAATTCACATATTTTCCTAGTAAATAACCCGTTTCCGGATACCTTTCAAATAAGGCAAAAAAGGGAAATTGATCTGTAGACCACGTTCCATTGCTCAGCCCTTTGTGGTAAAAATCGCTGTGTGGTTTGGATAAGGCACGATGTTTAGGATAGGTGTAAAATTTGAATTGTAAATCGATATAATTTTCTTCCGCGTTCATGCCCAAAAATACCTGGCTATGGTGCACCTTAAATACCATCAAATGATTTGCAGCCCAACCGTAGAAACGAATTTTAACCTCCTCTTCCTGAGCATCAACAGGAAAGTTCCACACCCCAATTGCCTTTGAAAGGTTCTTTTCAATATCGTACTTCACCCATACTTCAGCAGCATTAAATCGCTCTAAGGTATGGGGCAATTTCGGGTCGCGCAAATTCGTTAAGGTTGCGGAATCAATTTGGTCGATGCGGAAATTCCGGACGATGTATTCATTTGGATTTTCTTTGTCCGGATTCACTTGGCTCAAGGCACTGAGGTAGTAGAATCCATCGTGTATGCGCAAGCAAAGCGGGTAGGCACGAAAAACAGATTTTTTGGGAACTACTCCGGTGAAATGGGTAAGTTTAAGAATTTCCACGTAAGCGAATTGCACTACTTCTTGGTTTTTGATGTGGTTTAACAAGCGCAGCGTGACGTCCATTAAGGATTCCTTGCGTGAGGTGCTCTGGTGCACAGGTGTATTTACCACAAATATTTGACTGCTGTCCACTTCTTTAATGTCTTGATTGAAAAAGGCGGGACTTTCTTTCACAAGACGTTGCACGGCAGGAAGATCGCTGTATTGAGCTAAAATTCCTTTGAGAAAGGCCAGGGAGTATTCTTCATTGGCATTCAAAAAGGAGATGTCGGGAATGCGCTCATGGTGGTAGGCATAACATCGGTCGACGTGATCGTAGTGAAGGTCGTAAAGCTTCCCATCGGGAAGAAGTGGTAGGGAATGATCTGCCTCTTCGAAATCTCCCTGATTAATGGCGCGGATATCCGCCTCAAGCGTTTTGATCCCCACTTCCTGAAGGCCGCGGAGTGCGAGTTTTCGGTTGACTGCTTGTAATAAAAATTCCCGCGCTGTTTGCCCTTTTGGTGTGGGCATGGCTTCGTGCAGGATGATTTCATGAATAATTCGGATGCGTAAAGTTTGCCCTACTAAGGCGCTGGTATGCTTCGTTTTAGCCATTCATTGCAAAGGTAGGATGGAGTTTTGGAAGAAAAAAATGATTTTTTTACTATTCTCTTTTTTTAATGTTTTGTTCCAGTGCCACTTTCATTAGAAGTCCAATTGGGAAACCCATTCCACTCGTTACATTGCTTTTGTACAATCTTAAATTCACTTTGTTCAGGCCCTTTTCATCAAAGCGTTTTTTTGTACATTCATTTGTTTCATTAATATTAATATTTACGCCCTGAATTGTTTTATCTGATGGATTAGATGACAGGGCATAATAATCGAAAATAGAAACAGAAGTTTTATTCGGCATTCCAATAGCAATTAGTGGATCTTTATCAATGTTACAATTTATTTTTTCTATAAAATCTTCAAAGGCCCATTGAAACAACCACACAGGAAGCTGTTTCCCATCAATTTTAAACTTGTCTAATGTACTCCACTCCTCTCGAATTTGTTTTAATGGTAGCGGAACAAGTGTTAAATCAATAAACCCAATTTTATTTTCAGCCATATTTTTAGACGGAGATTGCTCATTATCAAATGTATTTAATACGGCTTCAATTGGTTTCCAATAAGTGGAGATTTTAGAATATTCTCCTCCTGTACAAGTCAAAATATATGAACCAACACAGGGAGGGGCTTCATAAATCACAATATTTTTTACTTTCGAATTTTTATTTTCGAGAATAAAATTTAGTTGTTTTATATATAAGTCGTAAGCTGTTTGGTTATCCTCGTATACATTTTTAAGATACTCAATGATGGTTTCGATATCTGCAGATTTCCAGAGATTCAGTTGATGTGTGTATTCATTTTCCCTATTTGTTAAGTCTTCTAACTCCTCTGTTGACTCTGCTATTTTTGTCTTAATTATTGAGATTTCCACCTGAAGAATTTTAATAATCGAATCGATTTCGCTTCTGAACTTTTCTAATAAATCATTTTCTTCTTTTTTACCATATAAAAACTTCAGCATTCTTAACACGAATTGTTTATCGTCCCAATTTTCTCCGAAAAAAAATTTTTTAATCTCATTTTGTGCAGGAATTTCTTCTCCTGTGGGGCTTTCTTTTTTCATTTTTTTACTCATCGCAAAAAGATTTTCATTGTTAAAATTACATTTTTAAATAAAAGACAAATTTGTTCGTAAGGGAATAATTGATTTTTGAATATTAACATGTGATATTTCAAACTCCCCTTCGTATATCCTCTGCTCAAACACTTCACAACGTAATTTCTAAAAATCGACTATACATGCGAAACTGGCTCCAAGAATTTTCCAGAACCTCCAAGCGCCCTGCGGGCAAGATAAATGTTGAAGCACTGAAGGCCGTGCTGCACGAATTCCAGTCCTTTCTGAATATCAGCGAACAAATGACGATGGTGGTGTACTCCTTCTGTCTGCTTCGCGGAAAGCGCCACGAGGTATGTGTCGGTGAGCTGGTAGAATTCCTGGAATCCGAACTTCCTCAGGATGAAACGATCCGCGCGGTGGAGTACCTGGTGGTCATGGGCTTTTTCATGTACGGCAGCGAGGGTCCGTTTTCCAATTACTACGACCATATTTATTTAAGCCACAACGCTGAACTGGCACTGCGCACATCCGACCATACTATATTGCCGAAAGAACCAAAAGATGACGATGATTTTGTACTGATGTACATCTATGCGCGTGCCGTCTCCTTGCGTAACCGAAGCATTGTGCTGAGCGACTGGATGTACTTCACAAAGTCGATGATGGGATGGCGTGATGTGCCTTTTATCCGATACCTGAAAACGGCCAAACTGAATAAACTCCACCGTGCAATGGCTTTGTTTACAGGCATTCTGCATCAGATCGATCAGCACCGCGTAGAACCGAATACCTTGATTCACTTGTTCTCCAACACAGCTCTGGAAGTAGCACGCATGAAAAAGGAATTGCAGGACCCGCTTCATCCGCTTTACCAGAAAAACTTGCTTGAGCGTTACAAGAACGAGCACGGGATCGTTCGCATCGGCGCACACGACGACTGGGCAGCCCTGATACACAATAACAGGGATCCAAAAAAACGCGTTGCCCCGGTATCACAAGCGCTTCAACTTTACGATCATA
>JBEGVI010000150.1:0-15552 GCA_041178485.1 Bacteroidota bacterium
GTGGTTTCTTAAATACTTTAAATGGATTCCTGTACAAGGTGTCACCGCAAACCATCTCATGGAATATACCTTTGTAAACAAAAACGGGGAGGAAATTTCTCTTTAAATGAGTCTCTCAAGGGAAGAACTTCTGATGAAACTTGAGGCTTTTTGCGCGTATCAGGAGCGTTGTAATTCAGAAGTGATTGCCAAGTTGAGATCCTGGAAGGTTTCTGGTAAAGACGATGATTTTTTAATTAGTAGTCTTAAGGAGAAGGGTTTTTTGGATGATTTCCGATATCTTGAAAGTTTCGTTTCAGGGAAGTTTCGAATTAAAAAGTGGGGAAGATCCAAGATACGTCAGGGGCTGTATGCAAAAGGATTTGGCCGTGATGCCGTTGAAAAAGCTCTTGCCGCAATTGATTCAAATGAGTATTGGAATGCTCTGTATCAATTGGCCGAACGTAAAGTCGCTGAAATTCGGACAAAAGGAAATCTGGATTTTAAGGAAAAAATGAAGGTTTTAAGGTATCTGGCGCAAAAAGGGTATGAATACGACCTGGTTTCAGATGTCGTTGAACAACTTCTTAAAGAATGACCCACCGTAAGGTTACGTGATCAGATTCATTCAAGTAGTTACGAAATCTGACGGAGACCTGATACACCCCGTAAGACAGGGTGGCATCGAGTTCAGCAAAAGACTGGTTTTCATATATTCTTGTATCCACAAGTTTTCCCTGCGAATTGTAAATAGAGATCTCGAAAGAAGTGATTGAGTCTGCGGGGGATCTGAGTATTGCACTCGCCCCAAAATTTGAAGGATTTGGATACAAAGTAAATTGGTCGGTTGATGCGAGTGAGAATATCTCTTTAGGCCAGCTAAAAAGATATAGTCCAGATTGCCTGTCCGAAACAATGATTTTGCCGGACTCATATTCAGCAAATACTCCCCATGCACCATTCATATTGAAAAAAGATTCCTGTGTGTAAGTGTCATAGCATCCGACCTCTTTTGCTTCATTTCGTATGTCAAAGATCCTTAATCCCTCATTGTAATAGGCCACATAAACAAAAGTCCCGTCTGTCATAACATTGTGAGGGATGGAATTATTTTCAACATTGGTTCCAAAAAGTGTTTCGATGTTGAGCGCATAATTCGTTCCGACAGAACATTTTTTTACCCGTTTTCCATCTGTTTCGTCTGCAAAAACATAGGTTTTACCATCAGGACTCAGCCAGCCTTGATGATTGTACCCCTGATCCTGATAAAAAGTAAGATCATTCAACAAAATAGGAGAGGAAGGCGATCCAAAATCATAGATCCGAATACCGTCCATGCCACAATTTAGAAAAGCAATGGAACCTCTTACATAACAATCATGAACTTCCGGAATGTCTTCCGGGCCTTCCCATAGCAACACAGGGTTGATAGGGTCATTCAGTGAAAATACCCTTAGTGGAACGGTCCCTGTCGTCGTGCCACCAACAATAGGAGTTACCAAACAAGCGTACAAAAGGGCATTTGCTGTGTCAATAAAAAGATTATGGATCTTTCCAAAACGTTCATCTTGCAGGTCTGCAACTTTGGTAATTGAATCGGGAAGAAATTGAAGGTCTGCAATTTGAAGGCTGCTGTTTCCTTCATCACAGATCAGGTAGGCGTAGTGGCCGTACGTTTTTATTTCACGGTGTATGACCTGAGCAGAATTGAATTTCCCCTCAATAAAACCTGCAAACTTAAGAGTGTTCGCATCGGTGATTTGGAAAAAATGAGTGCCTTCCGTAGAACCTATTGCAGCATATTCTTTTCCTTCAAACGTAAAGCCCCAGCAGCCACTGTAGCGGACGTTAGAAGTGTTTGTCACTAAAGTATCACTGTACCAATGATCCAGTAAGGAAACGTTACGGACCTCTTGTCCGCGTCCGGCGAAAGCGATGGAAAAGAGCAATAGAAATACGTAGCGACTCATTTCCTTCAAAGTTAAGGTCATTCGTTTAAAAGTCACAACGTGTACGATATTAAGATGCTTTAATGCTTATTTTTGTGTAAAACTGTGAATTAAGTGTCTGATTCGGTTGTCATTATTCCGACCTACAACGAGATTGAGAATGTAGAACGCATGGTCCGTAAGATCATGACGCTGAACGTATTTCACGTACTTATTGTGGATGATAACTCGCCGGATGGTACGGCGGAGATGGTTGAAACGCTGAAATCTGAATTTCCAGATCAATTGCATCTTGAGAAACGGGAAGGTAAGTTGGGGTTGGGTACGGCTTACATTCATGGGTTTAAATGGGCTTTGGAAAAAAAATACGAATTCATCTTCGAAATGGATTGTGATTTTTCGCACGATCCGGATGACCTTGTCCGATTGCGAGATGCTTGCGTAAATGGAGCAGATGTCAGCATTGGTTCACGTTACTGCAAGGGGGGACGTGTTAAAAACTGGCCGTTGAAGCGAATTCTGATGTCTTATTTTGCTAGTGTATATGTCCGTTTGATCCTTTGGATAAATATTCGGGATACAACAGCAGGATTTAAATGTTACCGCAGAAAAGTTCTTGAAAATATTCGTCTTGACGCAATTACGTTCAAAGGATATGCTTTTCAGATTTGTATGAAATACGCTGCCCTTCGCCGAGGTTTTAAGGTGGTGGAGGTCCCTATAACCTTCGTTGACAGGTTATACGGACAGTCAAAAATGAGCACGGGTATTTTCAAAGAGGCATTCTTTGGAGTTTGGAAAATGAAAAAAATGAACTTATGAGTAGCACGTACCTTTTAAGAAATGCTCGGATTGTCAATGAAGGCAGAATTCAGGAAGGTGACCTTTTAATTACTGACGGGTTGATCGAGAAAATCGGGAGTAACATTTCTACAAACGGGAAGGTCCAGGAAATAGATCTGAACGGAAATTTTGTTCTTCCCGGGTGTATTGATGATCAGGTACATTTCAGAGAGCCTGGCTTGACACACAAAGCCACAATTGCCACAGAGTCCAGGGCAGCCGTAGCTGGAGGGATAACTTCTTTTATGGAGATGCCGAATACCATCCCCAATGCCTTGACGCAGGAACTGCTGGAAGATAAATTTAGAATTGCCTCGCGTTCGTCTATTGCAAATTACTCCTTTTTCATGGGAGCTTCGAATGACAATCTAGATGAAGTCTTAAAAACGGATATTCGAACGATTTGCGGGGTAAAGATTTTCATGGGATCTTCAACGGGCAATATGCTCGTAGACAAGGAAGAAGCTCTGGATGCTTTTTTTCAGAAGGTGCCGCCGGTTTTAATTGCTACCCATTGTGAGGATGAACAAACCATCAGAGCAAACACTGAAAAATATCGTTCCATTTATGGGGAAGATGTTCCAATGTCAATGCACCCGGTGATCAGAAGTGAAGAGGCTTGTTATTTGTCTTCTTCGCTTGCCGTAAGACTGGCAAAAAAATACGGATCGAGATTACACATTCTACATATTTCAACAGCTCGGGAACTTGAATTATTTGACAATTCCATTCCACTTGAAAAAAAGAAGATCACTTCGGAAGCCTGTATTCACCACATGTGGTTTTCGGAAGAAGATTATTCTGAGAAGGGAACGTTTATCAAGTGGAATCCTGCGGTCAAAAAGTCAAGTGACAAAGACGCGATCTTTCAAGCGGTGCTGGACAATAAAATTGATGTGATTGCTACGGATCATGCGCCACATACCATAGAAGAAAAACAACAGTCGTATTTTAAAGCGCCTTCCGGTGGTCCATTGGTGCAACATGCGTTGCAAGCAATGCTCGAAAAATACCAACAAGGAATGATTTCTATCGAACGAATTGCTGAGAAAATGGCGCATGCGCCTTCCGTTTTGTTCAGAATCGAAGACCGCGGATTTATCAGAGAAGGTTATAAAGCTGATCTTGTTGTTGTCTCCAAAAAAGACCATTTAGTCGATAAATCAAATCTTCTGTATAAATGCGGCTGGTCTCCGTTTGAGGGGCAGCGTTTTACATATTCTATTGACAAAACCTTTGTGAACGGAAAGCTTGTCTGGGATGGCAGCAACATCATTGAAGCCGGATTTGGTGAACGAATGTCGTTTAGAGAGCTCTGATGAAAGTAACACTCCTGATTATTTGTTGCGTATGCATATTTTCATGCACGGAGAACAATTATTCGGTTTCCCGGCCAAAGAACCTGGTTTCCAGAGACACATTCATATCCGTTTTGAAGGAATTAAGCATTGTTGAATCACATGTTCAGGACAATTACATACACGTTGGAGCCTACAAGGACCTCATGAAAAAAAGTGGAGAAGCTATTTTGAAAAAGTACCGCATTACACCCGAACGTTTTGAACAAACAATGGACTTTTATGGAACGCATCAGGACGAGATGATATCTGTGTATGAGCAAGTCCTTGATTCACTAAATAAAGAAGCATCTCGCCTTCCTCAGGATACCTTGCTTCCTTCAAATGAGCCTCACAATCCCATATTTAAAGGAGGGAGTTTGAAATAGTTTTGTAATGCAGGTTTAGACTCAACCAAACCAAAACACTTAAAAAAGTGATTTTTTGAATTAAAGGCAACATGTGTAGCCCGAAAGAAAAATAGTAGAGCAAACAATTTATAAGAATCAGGAATAGGTTCAGATACCCCATTCCAACAAAGAATTTTCTGTTTTTCGGATAGTTCTTTATCAAGCGAACGATAGAAAAACAACCGAACCCAATAGAAAGGGCAATGCTTACATCGTGCATTTTCGTATTCACAAAATTTGTACAAACAGTGGATAAAATCCCCGAAATAATGAGCTTAGAATCTGTGTTTTCGAGTATCGTTTTGGTTCCTCCTATATACATCCAGCTCGTTACAAGTGCGAGATTCATGAATACCAAAGCGGCAAATGCGTAGGGTTGGGCATTGTTGTGATTTCCATTTTTAGAATAATCACTTAAAAGCTCGCACCAGTAGTTTTCAAGCACTGAAAAACCGGATGAGTTCACATGGAAGTCTGAACCACCGGGATACTGAACAGCTGCAACGATGTAGCATGTTATAAAACCTGCATACCCTGCCGAGGCAATCCATTTCAGTGTTTTGCCCTGGCATTCTTTTTTTACCATGATTAGTTACCTTTTCTTTCGATCGGGATGTTCCTTCAGGAAGGATTCCCATTTTCCGGATTTACTCTTGTTGTGTTCGCCGATTCCTTTGGAAAAGTGGTGGCAAACGGCAACGGCAAGACCATCCGTAGCGTCAAGGTATTTTGGTAGTTCGTCGAAGTTTAGAAGTTTTTGGAGCATCGCCGCGACCTGCTCCTTAGAGGCATTTCCATTTCCCGTGATGGCTTGTTTAATCCTTCGCGGAGAATATTCTTCAATCGGAATGTTGCGGCTGAGACATGCAGCCATGGCAACCCCCTGGGCTCGTCCCAATTTAAGCATCGACTGAACGTTTTTACCAAAGAAAGGCGCCTCAATGGCCATTTCGTCGGGTTTGTATTCCCTTATGATATGATCGATGCGTTCAAAAATTCGCTTCAACTTATCCGGTTGAGTAGGCAATTTACTAAGTTGAACCACTCCAAAGTTTAATAAATGCAGTTGTGAACCTTTGATATGTATCAATCCATATCCCAGGACTGTTGTTCCGGGGTCAATTCCAAGAATAATCTTATCTTCAACCTTCATTTCTGTATCTTGTTTAAAACTAAAAAAATTCCGGCTAGACTGTTTACAGTTTTTAAACTGATCCTTTTTTTTCTGTTCTTTTTTATTCTCACACAGCAGTTTGAAAAGGCAAATCTTAAGGGAAATGAATTTGCTCTGCATCGTCCCTTACTTCTTGTTCTTGCAATAGGGTTGATGCCGCTGAATTGGTTCTTGGAATGGAAAAAATGGATCCTCATCACGAATGAAGAGAGTTACACAAACAGGAGGAACTCCTTCTTCGCCGGAATTGTTTCTTCAATGTTTACTCCGGCAATGGTAGGGCAGTTGGCTGGGCGATTTTTGTTTTCCGAATCAATCGAGAGAGGTCGGATAACTGTTTTGACTTTACAAAGTAATTTTTCTCAATTTTTGGTTACTTTATTTTTTGGAGGAATTGCCATTCTATTCGTTGAACATTTGATGTTTTTTGATGCCTCCGCAGGTATCGTCTGGAGCATGGTATGTCTTTTCGCCGTCGTTTATTTTCTTCCTGAACGATTTCTGCGAATGGTGATAGGAAATGCTGCCGGTTTTCTGTGTGAAAATCAAATTCGCTCAAGGTTTCTCTTCTTCAGTTTCCTGCGTCATCTGGTGTTTAGTGTACAGTTCTTTTGTGTGCTGCTTGCTTTCGGAGCGGGATATTCTAAAGATTTGTTTTATTGGATTTGGGTTGTTTACCTGCTGGTTACGCTAGTGCCCTCCTTATTCCTCGGCAAATTGGTAATACGGGAATCAATAGCTGTTTTTGTGTTGACAAGTGCAGGAATCGGTATTCAGCATTGGATTGTTTTAGTATCTTCTCTTAGCATTTGGATGGTGAATTTACTACTGCCTTCCTTCCTTGCTCTCTTATTTCTAAGGTCACACCAAACGCTGAATAAATGATTTTCGGAATTATATGTTTGTATGGCTTGGGGGCACTGGGATGGGTGTTTACTGGTTTAATTCTTCAGCGAAGGAAGGAAAAGAAGGACAGGTCGGAAACAGCTAAAATTCGCTTGCAGGATCTTACAGTTCTTATACCGTTCAGAAATGAGTCCAAAAAATTACCTCAACTTTTAGATTCGTTCAAAACCAGCAGCAGGTTGCCTGTACAGATAATTCTGGTTGATGACCACTCTGAAGATGAAAGCATTCGTCAGATTCGTACGTATTCTGAAATGCTACCATTGACGGTGATCTCATGTCCTGAAGGGGTCACAGGCAAGAAAGCAGCAATTCGCTTTGCTTTGCAGAGTGTTCAGACTGAATTCATTCTTTCTATGGATGCGGATGTTTTTTTTGATATAAACTTCTTCGAAAGTCTGGAGAATTTACCTGTACGCGACATGCATGTGCTACCTGTAGGCATGTATTCTGAACGTTTCCCCGGTAATTTTGCTGTAGTGGACCACCTGCTTGTAAATGCACTGAATTCAGCCATGAACGGTTGGAAGAGACCGTTTATCTGCAGTGGCGCGAATTTATTGTACAGAAAATCTGCCTTTGAATGTTTTGACCGCTACGAACTACACAAACATCTGCCCAGTGGAGATGACACCTATCTATTGAGGGATTTTTATTCGAAAAATGCGAGTATTTCTGTAAGTTCTGATCCTCAATTAACTGTCAAAACAGCAGTTCCGTCGAGTGTTAAGAAATTTTTTGAACAACGTGTTCGATGGGTTGGTAAAACGGCTGATCTCAACGATAAACTTGCCAATTCCATGATCTTTTTTGTCTTTGTATTGACGGCATTGTACCTTTTTGCCTTTGGAGTTCTTGTATTTCAGCATCGCTACATGGATGCTTTCGCCCTTCTCGCGGTAAAAACTATTCTGGACCTGGTTTCTTTTGCGCCTTTTTTTATCCGCTCAAAGCGATTGTTGCTCATTTTCAGCATACCATTTTACGAGATACTTTACCCCTTTTATGCAGTGGCTTTGTCAGTGGCTGTTTATGTTGTTAAGCCTTCTTGGAAGGGAAGAGAAATTCGTGTTCGCTGAGCAAAAAAAAAGCCGGATTGACCGGCTTCAATAGACATTTAAAGTTCTTAGAAAGGAAGATCATCGTCAGTTGACGAATTCAACGGATCAGAGAAGTTTTGTGTCGGTGCAGGAATAGGATCCAGGTTCAATGCTGAAGGACCTTCAGGTGGAATTCCTCCTGTCTGATTTACTTTTTCAATTCTCCATGCTTCAATGGTGTTGAAGTATTTTACTTCGCCTTGCGGGCTTGTCCATTCGCGGCCTTTTAAGTTGAAAGATACCTCCACATGGTCGCCAACGTTGAGCGGATCTAGCAAAGAACATTTATCCTGTGTCGCCTGAAATGAAATGTGTTGTTCGTAAGGACCAGAAGTATCTGTCAGCACGAATTCTCTTTTAGAAAATTTTTCTGATACCTGAACGGTATCGTTCTTCACCTTAATGGTTCCAGAAATTTTGAACATAGTTGTTTGTGTTTTATTGTTGTTTATCCATTGTTGAAGGAAAGCAAGGTCTTCCATGCTTCCTCTAATTTATTTTCACTGAGTAACTTCTTTGCCCGCTCATGCAGCGCAATTTCGAGTTCATCTGCTTTGTCTTCTAAAGATACGAAAATATCGCTCAACTCTAACAGTTTGTACTCATTTACATCTGTCTCATTCGGTAATTCCTCAATTCCGCCAAGGAAACCAAGATCATTCGCCGAAAGAATTGTGCTGTTTCGAATGTCGTGTGGGATTTGGTCGTAACCAATGCCGCACGTTGTGATAGGTTTGGCAATTTCAAACATTGAATTCTGATCGGCTCTGCAATACCAGTTGCCCCCCATTCTCGATACAAGATCAATCTTTTTTTGGTCAATCATCCCTTGTTCGTCAAGTATGGATTCGTGAATGTGGATTTTAACTACCTCACTTATAATCAGATTTCCCGCGCCGCCGCCTTGTCCCAATTCAATCACTTCGTTGACCTTGCATTCGAACTGGACAGGGGCTTCAGCTACACGCATAGGCCGGATTACGTCAGAGGCAACAGGAGTAAATCCTGACTTTGTGAATTCGCTGATACCCGGAGGATAGGGAGAACTGGCAAGGCTCATTTGATGCACCATCGAGTAATTCACCACATTGATGACAACCTCGGGAATCTCTTTTACATTGTTGTACGTGTCCTTCGTTTGACCGGTTCTTCCGGATCGGGCAGGAGAAAAGATCAATATCGGAGGATTGGCACTGAATACATTGAAAAAACTAAACGGCGCAAGGTTGTCATTGCCGTGTTTGTCTTTCGTCGAAGCAAAAGCAATAGGTCTGGGGCCGATTGCTCCCAACAGGTACTGATGAAGTTTCTGTACAGTGATGTCTTTTGGATCGATGCTTAACATGGCCTGAAAAAGATGATACAAAGATAATTTTTAGGTCTCGCTAAATCGGAAAAGAAGTGTGAATCTTTTCCACAAAAATTTTACAATCTAAAAATCATGTTTCGGATGATTTATATCGAATTAAAATTTTACTATCTTTGCACTCCATTTTTCGTTAAGATAAATCTTGATGTCAAAAATGAAAGGTCAATCGAGACCTGTAGATTGAAATAATAATTTTTGCGGATGTGGTGAAATTGGTAGACACGCTAGACTTAGGATCTAGTGCCGAGAGGTGTGCGGGTTCGAGTCCCTCCATCCGCACGAAACGGTCCCGTTTTATGATAACGGGGCCTTTTTTGTTTGTATACGTATTATTGTTGTAATTATGAATGTAACGCGTCATGATGTAGATGCACTCAATGCAGTGCTGAAGGTAAAAATCGAACAGCCTGATTATCAGACTAAAGTAAAGGCTTCTCTGGAGAAGTACCGTAAAACAGCTAAAATTCCGGGATTCAGACCGGGACATGTACCTTTTGCTCTGGTTCAGAAACAATATGGAAAGGCAGTACTTGCCGACGAATTAAATCGGTTGGTAAACGATGCGTTGTACAAATTTATCGAAGAGAACAAGATCGACATACTCGGAAATCCAATTCCAAAATCCGATTCAGATGTTGTTGGAAGTTTTGATCAGCCGGATTCGTTTGAATTTGAGTACGAAATCGGACTCACACCAAAATTTGAAATTCCACTATCTGCAAAAAGTAAATACGACTATCTTCAGGTGAAAGTAGATGAGGACCTCATCAACAAGCAGATTGAAGATTTGACGCGACGTTATGGTAAATTGGTCTCAGCTGAAACAGTTGGTGAAAAAGACCTTGTGATGGCTCAATTCGTAGAACTGAATGAGGACGGGACCGTAAAAGAGGCCGGAATTCTTCATTCTTCAACTGTATCCATGGAATTTGTGGAAGACAAATCCTCCAAACAGGAGCTGTTAGGAAAGAATATAGGTGAAAAAGTGACCGTTGACCCTTTAAAAGTGTCACGTGGTGGAAAGGACACCGCGGCGATGTTGGGAATAAAAGAGGAAGAACTCGGAACTATTTCTTCTAAATTCCAGTTGACAATTAATGAGATTAAACACATGGAGCCTGCTTCGCTGGATCAGGAGCTTTTTGATAAATTGTTTGGTGCAGGTGCTGTAAATTCAGAAAAAGAATTGCGTGAACGAGTAGCATCTGACCTCAAAGGAATGTTTTCGAATGACTCAGACAGAATGTTGACCCGTGACATTTACAACGACTTGTTGGATAAAACCAAAGTTACTTTGCCGGATGAGTTTTTAAAACGATGGATTAAATTGTCCAACGAAAAAGAAATTTCTGAAGAGCAAATCGAGCAAGAATATGGCAGTTATGCAAAGGGCTTGAAGTGGCAACTTATACAAGGAAATATCTTCAAGGAAAATGAGATAGGTTTGGATCATCAGGAGGTGGTGGACTTTACCAAAGGACTTGTTGTAAGTAACTATGCACAATATGGTATACCGGCTCCGGAAGACGAACAACTTACAGCCACTGCAATGTCGGTATTAAAAAACAAGGAAGAAGCAAACCGAATCTACGATATGCTTGCCGAACAGAAGTTGACTAAATACTTTAAGGACACGGTCAAACTTAACGAGAAGCAAGTCTCATACGATGAGTTTGTCGCACTGGCATCCAAATAAAATAGTTTAACCTCAACAGTGTTGGGGTTATTTTTTGAAACGAATGAACGCCGTAAAAGGATTTGGGCATAATCAAGTTTGTACCAGGTTTTTTCTGGTGCTCGGTGTGTCATTGCTCTGCGCTTTGATGTCAGTCGCTCAACCCTCTGCTGTAAACAGAAAAAAAAAGCCTTACAACTATATCTTCACCGCGGGATATATGTTTGTCAACGACAATGAAGAGAAGTTTAACAATTTACTTCCGGGAACACGCTCCTGGAATTTTGCGCCGTACCCTGCTTATATTTCTGCCAATAAGTTTTTGCGAAAAGGGTTGAGCAATCAATATTTAGCATCTTTCACACCGTACCGTTCAAATGTGATTGTCAATGATACTGCCAATGTTAAAGGATTTCTGGCGAGTATTGATTATGCCTTTAGAATTGATCCGAACAGATACATAAAAAGTATGCCCAAGCAAATCGATCCTTTTGTGATGTTTGGGGGAGGGATTACCTACAGACAGATCGGTGCTGGCAGTATCACGCCTAACCTGAATCTGCATCTTGGAATCCATTTCTGGTTTACCAAGAACTGGGGACTTGAATTACAGGGAGTTGGAAAGTTGGCTCTTCTGCCGGACATTTATTTTACTCGTAAGGACTATTTTCAGCTATCAGCCGGAATAAGCTACCGCACTATTCCGGGTAAAAAACATACCAAAAGCAAGAAAAGATACAAGTGGTTGAATGAGCGGCAGCGTTACCGCACTCGCGACACCCGTTAATGTATCACCACATCAAAAGGCATCCGCATTTGAATGCGGGACATGGAAGAAATGCGCTTAAGATGCTCGTATTGTTCCAGAAGTTCATTTGGTAATTTAGCGTTCGAACGGATGAACTTCGAATTCTCATCTCCTTCATTCAGTTCTTCGAGCAGCTCAATGAACTTATCGTCCTTTTTCAAAGGGTAATAAAGCACTTTTGGATCTTTTATTTCAGATAATCTGGCAGCATGAGCAATGGCATCGCCAAGTCCCCCGATGCGATCTACCAGGCCAATTTCCTTCGCGTCCAGACCGGTCCAAACTCTTCCCCGGGCAATAACATTCACTTGTTCCCGAGTCATCTTTCTGCCATCAGAAACCCGTGTTAGAAATTGAGCGTAGGTGCTATCTACTTCGCTTTGAATCATAGCCATCTCCTCCTTGGTCAGTTTTCGATTGGTACTCATCACCGAATGGCTGTTTGTAGATGCTCTGTCAAAGGTTATCCCAAGTTTGTCTTCAAACATTTTTCCTGTGTATGGGATCATTCCAAACACACCAATTGAACCAGTGATGGTGGTCGGTTCGGCAAAAATCGCCGTAGCGGGTGCAGCGATATAGTATCCCCCGGACGCAGCAACATCTCCCATGGAAACGATTACTTTTTTCACTTTGTTTGTCAGGTATACCTCTCGCCAGATCTCTTCGCTCGCCAACGCACTTCCTCCGGGACTGTTGATTCTGAAAACGATCGTTTTTACTGATTTGTTTTTTCGGGCATCCCTAAATAACTTGCAGATATCGCGGGAAGAAAGTTCATCGCCGTCCGTGGAAACCTCACCTTCCGCAAGAATCACGGCGATGTTTGGTTTGTCATTTTTTGTCAGGAGTTGATTCTGGTTGAATTTTTTACGGGTATATTTTTCAAAATCAAGCAATTTCAAATCTTCCGGATCATCCAGTCCAACTTTTTTTGCAAGGATTTGCATTACTTCATCACGGTATTTGACTCCTTTGAACAAACTTAATTTTAAACCGTCCTCAGCCCGCTTGATCTTCATTTGCTCAGCGATTGTATGAAGGGTGTCAATCGAAATGGAAGTTGATTTTGCCATGTCCGTTCTCAGATCCTCCCACATAGAGCTCAGGTAGCGATTGATCTGAACTTTCGAAGAATCACTCATCTTGTCTCTGAAAAAGGGTTCTACTGCGCTTTTGAAATCATTGTTTGAACCTCTGATTACCTGAACTTCTACGCCAAGTTTGTCAAGTGCGCCTTTGAAGAAGGTAAGTTCCGTGCCCAAGCCCAAGAACTCCATTGCGGATGACGGGAAGGCATAATTCTCCTTTGCAACTGAAGTAAGGTAGTATTCCTTTTGAGAGATTAATTCTCCGGCATTGTACGCGACTACGAATTTCCCACTTTTCTGAAATTCCTTAATCTTGTTTCGAATTTCTTTGGCTGTTGCGTATCCACAGTTGAGGTCACCGATCTCAAGGAAAATACCTTTGATTTTAGAGTCTTTCTGAGCCGCTTCGAAGCCGTATAAGAGATCACTCAAACCCAATGTGTTGTTGAGTTCAAAATTCATGGGATCAATACTGATGTCCGCACGCTCCTTGATTTCTCCATCCAGAGTGACATGCAAGACTGAATTATTTCTTACCGCAAGTGGTTTTGGACCAAATTCACCGAAACTGCCGATGATACCTCCCAATACCAGAATAAAGAGGAAGATTCCAATGATCGACATGATGAATACGGCCAGAAGACTTGGCCAGAATATTCTCCCGAAGGAAATTTGTTTTTCAGACATACTCAGTTATTTGAAGTTCGAAAATACGAACGGTACAACCTGATCCCAACCTATTTTATACCAAAGGCGTTAAGAGTGCGATGAACGTTAAAACTATAGGATGAATGTTGGTGACCCAAACGAATCGTTCGTCTGTATGGACAGATCGTTTGTCGAAAAAATATGATTGACAAGGATTATTCCTTATTTTCGGAATCTGAACGAATGCTAAAATTTGAATTATGAGAATTTCTCTCCTGTTTTTTGTTTTGATGTTGTCGCTGACAAGTGTTGCCCAAAAATATTCACGGGTAAAAATTTACACCAACGCTGAAGGGTTGCTTCGCCTGTCAGAACTGGGCGTGCCTGTTGATCATGGCAATTATAAACACGGAGAATTTTTCATTTCTGAATATTCAGATGCAGAATTACTCACCATTAAAGAGAATGGATTTTCTTTCGACGTGCTGATCGATGACGTACAGGCCTATTTTTTAGAGCAAAATGCTTTAAATAAAGAACCAGAGTTAAAAAATGCAGCTTGCTCTGGAACTACAGGTGGTGGAACGAGCGGGTTCTCCCCGGCTACTCCATCCAATTTCAATTTAGGTACCATGGGGGGATATTTGAAATACAATGAAATGTTGGCTGAACTGGATGCAATGGCGGCTCAATACCCGAATCTGATTACAGTGAAGGCACAAATTTCGACAATTGTCACGCATCAGAACAGGCCAATTTATTTCGTCCGAATCTCGGATAATCCCAATACAGACGAAGCAGCAGAACCAAAAGTGTTGTACACTGCCATACACCACGCACGTGAGCCAATGAGTTTGATGGAAACCATCTTTTACATGTGGTACTTGTTGGAGAACTATTCCTCAAATGATGAGGTCAAATATCTGGTGGACAATATGCAGATGTATTTTGTTCCCTGTATCAATCCGGACGGATATGTCTACAATGAAACCACCAACCCAACAGGAGGAGGTATGTGGAGAAAAAATCGCCGCAACAATGGCGGTGGTTCCTATGGTGTGGATTTGAACAGGAACTACTCTTATGGGTGGGGAACGACAGGGACAAGTACCAATCCTAATAACGATACCTACTGTGGGCCCTCCGCATTCTCAGAACCGGAAACTCAAGCGATGCGTTGGTTGGTACAAAACAATGATTTCAAAACCGCATTCAATGCACATACATATGCTGAGTCTATTCTCTTTCCAATTGGAACGACAAATGCGGAGTTTGCTCCACGACATGATTGGTTTCAGGATGAGGGCAATCACATGGTCCAGTATAACGGATATACAGCCATGAAGAGCTCCGGTCTTTATCCCGCTTCCGGAGATTCGGATGACTATATGTATAAGGTAGATATTGGTGTTGGAGTGAAAGATACAATTATGGCGCACACGCCAGAAGTAGGTACGGCATTCTGGCAGCCATCTTCACAAATTGACGCGACATGTAAGGAAATGGTTTTCCCCAACTTAGTTCTTGCACACTTGCCGAGAAAATATCTGATCGTTCAGGATGTCGATCCTTCATCTGTGGCAACAATTACAGGAAATTTCAACCATTCGGCAAAGCGTCTTGGATTGGAGGATGGTCCTGTGACAGTATCGATCGAACCTTTACTTAATATCGTTTCTGTTGGTGCTCCGGTCGTGCATGATATACCATGCAGAGCAACGGCGAGTGGTGCAATTTCATATTCCCTGAATCCATCAATTCAGTTTGGCGATCAGATTCGCTATGTCTTGAATACAGACAATGGCTTGTGGGTCAAGAGGGACACCATCACAAAAACGTATGGCGCACTTACTCTGCAGGCGCTTGAAGATGGTGTAACCACGAACTGGACGGCTGCACCTAATGCAACGAGTTGGAATACGACAACAAGTACGTTTGTTTCGGCTTCAACTTCTTACACGGAGAGCCCCACGGGTAATTACAGTAACAATCAGAATAGGACATATACCTACGACAATGCAATTGAATTGACAAATGCTACGAATGCAATGATTTCTTACTACGCCAAGTGGTCCATAGAGGCTGATTACGACTATTGTCAGTTTCAGGTGTCAACCGACAACGGGGCAACATGGATTGGTCAATGTACAAACTATACCGTTCCCGGGACCAGTGCAAATCAGAGTGCTCAGCCGAACAATGAACCGGTTTATGAGGGTACTCAATCCTCGTGGGTATTGGATGAGGTTAGTTTGAGTGATTA
>JBEGVI010000151.1:0-6253 GCA_041178485.1 Bacteroidota bacterium
ACAGATCTAATTTCGACGAGCGCTGGAGTTCGGCAGTTCAGGGTGGAGTAGGGATGCACTTCAATCTCTCGCCTCGTCTGGATCTTTCGGCCGTCTGCCAATATATGACTCATTTGGGTACTCATGTTCATGCCGAACAGGAAAATGGGGCAGTTGTTTTTCATCATGAAAAAGGAGCGAGTCTGGAAGGGCATCTGTTGTTTCACTTAGGAATCAATTATAAAATCGCTGATCTATGGTAAAGTTTGTCTGTGTCTCATTTTTAGTTCTTTCTTGTGTGCTCACTTTTGCACAGGAAAATTACATTCAGCCTGGAATCCTTAAAGCTTCAGCTACGATCTCACCGTCAAAAATGCTGAACCGGCCTGTGAACAATATCTATATTTCCGGTTTTCTGGAGTATCACCTCGATAAAAAACTCAGTTTGCGTGGTGACAGCTACTTTTTTATTGACAGTGAAGCGGAAAAAGTTACGGATGAGACGTTTTCAGGTGCTTCCAGAACATATTTCGGGTTGTTTTATCATTTCAATAAAACCAATTGGGATACCTACATAGGTGCACAGCCCGGACTTTCTTTATTGAGATTCTCGGCGATCTCCTCCGGAATTTCCTTTAGCCCCTCCTTTGCTATGACAGCGGGGACCACCTATTACGTTTGGGATTATTTTCATTTTTTCGCGAATTTGACCTATGTAAATTCTACAGTAAGGCAAGTCCAGGGAGGTTCAAGAAAAGCAGACGAACTTATCCTTTCTGCCGGACTTGGGTTTCAGTTATCTACTCGAAATTCGAAAAAATAGCAAGTGTCTTAAGCTGGGCTGGATGTGAAATTAGGCGATGCAGTGTTATTTACTGAATTTATACTTCAGGATGCAATAAATGACTCGAAGACCGTCTTTGTAATTGATCTTTTTCCCATCCGTTTTGCTGCGTGCGACATAAGAGATCGGTACCTCAGCGATTCGCAATCCTCTGATCTTTGATAACCGAAGGGTAACTTCTGGTTCGAATCCAAAGCGTTTTTCCTTCAACTGCATTGCTTTGATCAAGTGCGCAGGGATCAACTTGTAACAGGTCATCATGTCTGTTAATCGAAATCCGGTGAAGAGGTTGGACAGTCTGGTCAGAAAGCCATTTCCCATAATGTGCCACAGGAAATTTGTGTTCTGATGTGTGTTGTTCAAAAATCGGGAGCCATAGATCACCTCTGCATTTTTTTCCTTCAGTCCGGCGAGTAGAAGCAGAATGTCGCTCGGGTTTAATTCCAGATCGGCATCCTGAATGACAATGTAATCCCCTGTAGACAATTCAATGGCCTTGTGTATTGCAGCGCCTTTTCCTTGATTTACAGGTTGATCGAAATGTTTAAAAACTTCTGGCCTCTGTTTGCTGATAAACTCATTGATCACTGAACCTGTATGGTCTTTTGAACAGTCATTCACAACGATCACTTCTTTTTCCATATTTTCAGGCAATTCCAGTTCGGCCAGCCGTGTCAAGACTTCGGAGATCGTCTTTTCCTCGTTGTATGCGGGGACTAAAATGGAAAGTTTGTGAACAAGCATGTCAGGGCAAATGTACATTTTAAAGCTGAATTGGGCTGAAAAGCACTAATTTGGTACTCCGATGGAGGTTCAAACAGACAAATGGTTTTTCAGATTTCTGTGGCTCTTTATGCTTACAGCGGTCATTGGACTGCGTGATTGGAACAGCAGGTTTGAGCACCCCATCAATGGCGATGGAAAAGGCTATTATGCCTACCTGCCGGCGCTCTTTATCTATCACGATTCGCACTTTGGATTTATTGATGAGATCGAGTCGAAATACTATCCGCCGGATCGTTCTCAGTTTAAGGATTTTTTGAATAAACAGCCGAATGGCACCGAGGTGAACAAAACCTTTCCCGGCTTGGCGTTGCTCTATGCTCCTTTCTTTTTTATTGCCTCACTTATCGCATGGATAGGCGGGTTTGTATGTGACGGGTATTCTCTGCCGTATCAAATGAGCATCGCTCTCGCACATGTGGTTTATCTCATGCTCGGATTGCGTGCGATGTATGAAACTTTGAGGTCCTTGAAAATTGGTCTTAAAACGTCTTTGTGTTTGGTATTGATCCTTTTATTCGCTACGAATACATGGTATTACACACTCTACGATCATTCTGTTGGACATGTGTTCAGTTTCTTTTTGTGCGCACTCGTTTGTCGGAACGTAATACGGTATTTTCAGGCTAAGAATACCTTCTATTTTTCAGTTTCACTTGTTCTCCTGTCACTGTTGGTTTCTATACGTCCTACCAATCCAATGATGGTGTTGTTTCTTCCTCTTCTGGCAAAATTGGCAGGGACGGTTCTAAAAACTGACCTTATAGCCTATCTTAAATCCTGGCGTGAACAATGGAAAACAGCGCTTAGTTGCATTGCGATCGTTTCTCTGTTGCCGCTTATTTGGTTTTGGCAAACAGGCAATTTTGTCGTGTATTCATACGGAGAGGAAACATTTGATTTTCTGCACCCTCATTTTCTGGCGTTTCTCTTTTCTTTTGAAAAAGGATGGCTTCTATGGTCGCCTGCAATTTTTCTGATGTTAATCCTGTCAGTTCTCATCTTGTTTAAAAAGGATTCCAGACTTGTCCTTGGACTCTTTATCCCTTTGCTACTCGTTGTCTACGTGCTGTCTTCCTGGTGGTGCTGGACTTACGGGGATGGATTTGGACAGCGTCCAATGATAGAGTTTCTTCCATTCATTGTTCTTGTTTTTGGCATGGCATTGCTGAAATTTAAAGAAGGAACCCGGATGCTATACTTGTCTTTGTTCACTCCTTTGATCTGCTTGTCTCTTTTTCAGGGGTTCCAATTTCACGAAGGAATCTTAAAAGGTGGTTCAACAACGCAAAAAGTGTATTGGTCACATTTTTTTCAATGGTATACGGATGCTCCCAAAGCTGTCATTCCGGAGAATTACAGAAAGGTATTTGAAGAACGTAGCGGTGAAGTCAAATTATCCAGAGATAAAGCCTATAGCGAGGCCATTGCATTGCCTGTGAAAGACATTTCATGGATAGAACTTAAAGCTGTGATGTCCGGCACACACAAGGATACCAATGTTCGAATAGTGCTTTCATCGAAGGATGCAAGGTATTATAAATCTGAATTTACAGGAATGTATATATACAGCTTTTACCGGCCGTTGAGTTACATGTTTTCTGTGGAGAATTGCGATGCCGATACCTTGTTCGCCTATGTGTGGAACGGAGATTCTAATTCGGAAGTTTCCTTGCGAACGCTTGAGGCAGTTGCTTACAAGAGGTAAACGGAAACATCAATTGTTTGCGAAGAAGATGGCATTGGCCATGAAAAGTTTTCCATTCTCCCAGAATCCGCGGAAAAGTGGATTGTCCATCAAGTAGACTACAGCACCGGCACCATAGTTTTCCATACCCACAATCAAGGAATTTGATTGTCTCGAAAGTGCCATACTCCCTGCAAAACCATTCAGAGGTTTTGGACTGTTTTCAAGAACCGCAGCATTTCCTGTTTCTCCAATACAATCATAGGCATCTGCGCTCATTTTGAGTGTGTAGTACGTATCCGGATATCCAAAACACAGCGGATGCGAGGTATCCAGCGAACATTTGAAAATTGCTCCGGTAATTGTGTTGCTGATCATGCTTCGTTCAGCCTGGCTGTAAGAGACATGCGTGTGTTCATGCTTTGAACCAAAAGCAGTTGGATCTTCTTTTTTCGTTTCTCCGTCTTCGCGCGATTTTAATTTAAACCCTTCTTTCCCCTCAACGAGTTTTGCTGCCGAACCAATGGTAATCAGTTTGCCGCCACGTTCTATCCAGGCTAGCACTGCCTCGCCCGAAGGATCGAGAGATGACCACATTTCTGGTACGATCAATACATCAAGGGTATTCAACACGTTTCCATCGACAGATTCCAGTTTTATTTTTTGAACAGGGTAGTGCAGTTCGTTGTCGAAAAAATGCCAGACCTCACCAACACTCAAGGAGGACGCACTCTCATCGTAGATCATACCAATCCGTGTATCATGTATCATTTTTACACTTGACGAACCCAGGTCGTTCCCTTTCTCTACCATACCTGTCATTGTCGCCGTCAGTAAAACACCAGTTTCATTCGCCATATTCATAAGTTTCTCTTCGAAACCGGCTGAATTATCGGCTCTGGCAATGATCAGGGTGCCCCTTCCATAAGACTTGCCTTCCATCTCAAAAGGATTTTCGCTGTAACGGACTTTTAAACCTGCCTTTAGAACGCCCGCAAGAAAACGCGCATCATTCATTCCATTCCAGTTCAACAAATAAGCATAGGCTCCCGGAACCGTCTGATTCAGCTTCGGGATGGTTAAATTTAAATTCCTGGAAGGGATCTTTGTTTTTGATGCAATGGCCTCTAAACCGTAAGCATACGGGAGGTTCCAGGCGGTAATGTCATAGGTAAGTGAGTCCGCTAAGGATGTTTTTGGTTCGAACAATACTTCGATCATCGCTCCTTTGGGCTGGTCTGTGTGAACAACGATAAATTGTTCTGTGACCTGAAGTGAACCTTCTGAACTTTTACTGTATACAAATCCTTTGGCAGCACTGTTGGTACCTTGATAATAGTGAATTTGGTGGGCGTCCAGTAATTTCAGCAAAGCTGTCCGCTGGTCTTCATTGCCTGTAAATGCAAATGATTTATAGGTACGCTTGTCTTGTTTCATGAACGCCTGATAGTTGCTGATCAATGCGGATGCCTGTTCTGAAGCATATTCCACGGTCGAGATACCGGTGGTATGGTGATGTAAAAGTCGCTCTGTCAGCGTTAGTGTATCTCCGTCATCGTTGATAACAGCCAATCCGCCATGCCCGCTTCCTCCTTGCTCATAGGTCATACCCACGGCTCCGCAATAGGTGGGGTAGGTGTCACCGTAACTTGGGTAAAGCAGATCGAAGATCTCACGCGTGAAATAAAACCACCCATTCTTGTCGAAGTATTTTGCGTGATTCTTTCCGGTTCCGTTCTGGAATTCTCTCTGCCAGTTCGTAATTACATGATGATATGGTTCTGCAGCCGGAGCAAAATAGTAGGGAGCGTTCATCCCTTGCTCGTGGAAGTCGACATGCACATGAGGCATCCATTTATTGTAAACGGCTATCCGCTGTTGTGTCTCTTTTTGAGTATTCCACATCCAATCGCGGTTGAGGTCGAACAGATAATGATTCGGACGTCCTGAAGGCCATTCTTCGTTGTGTTCGGCAGTGGCAACAGCGTTGTCGGGAAAGTTTCCTTTTTGCTGATAGTACCAGTTGACGTAGCGGTCTCGTCCGTCCGGATTCACGCAGGGATCGAGAATTACCACAGTATTTTTTAAAAGGTCCTGATGCTTGGTGATGAGTTCAAAAGCTGTTTGCAGGGCGGCTTCGGTCCCGGCGCTTTCATTTCCATGCACATTGTAGCTTAGCCATACGATTGCCGTTTTTTCTTCGCTATTCATCAACTCGTGACTGCTGCGAATCTTCTCCAGATTTGCTAAGTTTTCTGGTGTTGAAATAAAAGCCACTAACAATTCGCGGTTTTCATGTGTGGTACCGTACTGTACCAATTTGAGCCGTTCACCGGCATTTTTTTCCAGTTGTTTGAAATAACTTACGACTTCATAGTGACGTGTGAATTCACTTCCAAGAGGTCTGCCAAAAAACTGATCAGGAGATTGAACGCTTTGAGCATAAGCAAGGCCAAGACCGATGAATAACAGGACCGTAAAATACCTCATACCGAGTTTTTTTTAATGCAGATTTTTTTCTCTGTTGTAGTTGTTGCCGAACTCACAATGGTCAAATTTAGTGGGAATTTTTCATCAAATAAGGGCAGTGTTAATATTAACATTGAATATTCAATCTCACAACGATTCGGAAATTCAAAGTATTCCTTTAGATTTGATATTGCAATTTTAACCAATGTATTGATATGAAATTCTTTAATTTATTTTCTCCTTTAGTTTTTGTCTTTTGTTTACTTAGTATTTTTCCCAACCTGTGGGCTCAGAAAACGGAATATTCCCTGATCGAAAAGATGTTGGTTGGTTGCTATGGAGCCAATGAAATGACAGATTATACAAAGAAAATTTCTGTTGAGATCAATGGAGAAGAGGCAGTCGTTAGCTACCAGAGCATCAATTGCAAAAGCGCTGACAAGTGCGATTATGTCGGTGATCTGAATGAGCTCACCAGTGCTTCGCTTTAC
>JBEGVI010000152.1:0-11951 GCA_041178485.1 Bacteroidota bacterium
ACTGTTGTTCAGATAGGTCCGAAGGTTACTTACCACACTGGAAGCTTTGTCACCGGAGGCAACAATGGTATCTACAAGCGTTCGGATCGTCTGTATGTGATACATCATATCCAGCACTTCACGGCAATTCTCCTGAGCGAGCACGTAGTCGATTACGTCTTGATCCGTGGCCGCGATTCTGGCTTTTACCATAGCCGAGGCTAACTGGTTTGTTTCGGTGCTTTGTACATACCCTCGTTGAAGGAGTAGTTCCTGCAACGCTTTGGATTCTTTCATTAACTGCAAACCTCCCAGCGTAAGTTCCGTCTCTATGCTAACCGCACGCTCACATGCTTTGTGAAGTTGATCAGCCGAACATTTTTCAATGACAGATTTGAAGAGATTTTCAAGGGTATATCGGATGCTTTCGATGCCTACCTTGATGGAGCCCAGTGGTGTATTCAGGTCATGTGCAACCCCTGCGGCAATTTCACCCAACATAGCCAGCTTTTCATGCTCTGCAAGCATGTTCGTCAATTGGGTATTTTCCCTTCGCTTGTCGTAGATCTCTATTTCAAGGTTAGCATTGATTCGCTCTATTTCATCCTTGGCGGCGGAGAGATCATTCAGTGATTTAATTCTTGCACTGATGTTTACCAGCATTTCTGAGAACAGCTTCAGAATCGCTATGTCCTGGTCTTGAAAATTCTTGTATGACCGCACGGCATCAAAGCCTATAAACCCAGTGCACACGCCATTTTCAAACTGAGGTATCGCAAGTACACTTTTGATTTCCTGAACCTCAAGCAACTCTTTGAATCTCGTTGGAGGCAATTCATCTACCTTATACACGTTGATCATTTCACCGCTGAAATGATAGGATACCCATTCCTCAATTTCGGAAAATGGAATTTCTTGTAAATTTTCAATTTGTGGTGAAATTCCCTCCTGACACCACTCGTAATCATTGGAACACGTCTGATTTTTATGGTTGTAGGAAAATACATAAACCCGATCTACCTCTACAAAATTTCCTATCTCGTTCAGAGAGGCATTCAATGCTTCTTCAAACAAGTGCAACGGAACATTCACAAAACGATTTGAGATACTTAGAACCAGTTCCTGAAATCTCACAGTGTCTTTCAGGCGTTCTTCCTGTTCTTTTTCACGAGTAATATCTTGCCTTACAGAGAGGTAACTAGTGATGTTGCCATCGTCATCCAGCACTGGATAGATCAGTGTACGTACCCAGTACAGACTTCCATCTTTCGCTTTGTTGCAAATTTCCCCGGACCAAACTTCTTTTTTGGAAATTGTTTTCCAAAAATCCACCCAGAATTCCCTGGAATGCGTACCCGAATTAACGATCGAATGATTCTTACCGATGAGCTCCCCAAGAGGATATTGTGAAATTTCACAAAACTTCTCGTTTGCGAATGTAATATTTCCGAAAACATCAGTCTCAGAAACAAGTGAGCCTTTTTCAATCGCAAGGTTCAATATATTCAGGAAACGGTTGGTTTCTGCAAGTTTTTCTTCGTATAGTTTACGTTGAGAAATATCCCGGATATTGGCGATGACATAGGGCTCTCCCTCCAATTCCCAAAAACTCGCACTGACCTCAACAGGCAGCGTCTTTCCGGTCTCGATATTTTTGTTAGAACCTTCAATGGTGCGTGAGCCTACTTTTTTAAGTTCAGCCATTTCAACGTTCCAATCGTCCAAAGTCTTGAAGTAACTTTCAATATCAAATACGGAATAGGACCGATAATCTTTATCTGTGAATCCCTGCCGTTCTCTGGCTACACGATTCATGTAAACAAATCTACCTTCCTTATCGACCACTTGAATCGCCTCTGAGGATTCTTCCAGAAAATGCTCTAACATGAGGAGTCGCTTGTTCTGTCGACTGATCTTGTCCTCTCTGTTCTTCAGTTCTGTCACATCGACGAGGATTCCATCTATATATTCTTCTCCATTTTCAATGGTGAAAATTGCATTTGTGAGCAAATAAACCAGTTCACCGTCTTTCCGTCGATTTCGAATCACATAGTTCTTAAGTTCTCTTTTGGCCTTTAGTTTTTCCAGGTATTTTGCTCTGTCTGCCTCATCCACATAGAATTCAACCGAACGCCGCTTCTTGAGGTCCTCAAAGCGCTCGTATCCAAAAATAGAGAGGTATGCGTCATTCACCTGCACAAATTCTCCGTTTAGTTTTGTTCGGAAGATCCCTGCAACGCTGTTCCGAAACAGAAATTCATAGCGCAACTCGAGGTGCTCTGATGCATTCAGAATTTCTTCAGCGATCAGGATATGCATGTCTTCATCGATCCGCTGGTATGTCAGAGAAAGCAAATTGTCGGATTCAATTTCTAACAGTTTAATGTGCTTTCTGCAGCGCTCCGAAGCCAGAAGTTCTGCAAGATGAACCTCTCCTGTCAAATCAACTACACCCTCCAGCACAGATTCTTTTGTCGCATTCTTAAAAATACCGCTACAAGCATGACTTGCCATGATTTCTCCCGATCTGTTGAAGGCAACAAAAGCTTTAGAAGAACACTCCAAAATCGAGAACAACCGTTCTGCATCAATGCTATGTTGATTTAAACTCATCGGGCTGTTTCCGGTTGGAGTATCAGTTCTGTGCCTTTGCCGGGCTGGCTCCATAATTCTCCGGAGAGGTGGCCCATTTGGATGCGGCTTTGTATGTTCGACATTCCCAGACTGCCTTTTGTTTTATCTACTTCAAAGCCTACGCCGTCATCCTTGACGATGATCTTCCAGTGTCCGGCTTCCAGATTGATCTTGATCCACAAGTGTTCTGCTTTGGCGTGCTTCAGTGAGTTATTTATGAACTCTTGGATGATTCTGTAGAGGTTGAATCTGTCTGAATTTTCAAAATAAGATTCATCGATGTGGTCATCCTTATCCAGAATGCATTGGCATCCTTTAAGCATGTTTATACGGTCTGTCAAACTCTTAAGTCCTGCAAGAATCCCTTTGTCAAGTTCCGGTGGTAAGAGTGAATACGAAATAGATTTGATCTCTTTGATCGAATTATTTAACAATTCTGAATACGACGCAGCCATATCCGACTGTGTTGGATCGATCTTCATGGATTCAAACCACAGCTTTAAAAGAACCAAATTCTGCGCTAGTCCGTCATGTAGTTCACGAGCAATTTTTTTCTTCTCCCCTTCCTGTGCAGTCGAAATGACCTCATACTTTTTGGACTGGAACTCAATTTCATCTGTTTCATCGATGATTAAGACCACATAGTCCTCTTGAGTGTCCGACATTCTGTTGCCAATGATTTCCACATGCAGAAGCTTTCCGCTTGAGGACCTCTGCACAAGTTTTTTGGAGAAGGATTCCATCTTAAATTCCTCAGCAAGGTCTTTTTCCGGATACCTGCAGAACGAATTTAATCTGTGTTTTTCTATTTCCGAAGGATCTACTTCATACAATTTACAGAACGCTTCGTTGGCCATGATGATTCCAAGATCAGAGGAATGAACTGTAAGAACTGGTAGTGGAGAAACTTCAAAAATGCTTCTGAATCGTTTTTCGGATGCTGCAATTCTATTTTGTTGAACGACACGTTCACGGCTGTATTCAATAGTTTTCGAAAGCAGTTTTGCATTGGCATCACCCTTGAGAAGGTAATCTTGTGCTCCTTCCTTCACCAGTTTGTTGGCTAGATTTTCGTCTTCTGTCCCTGTTAAGATGATGATCGCCGCTGTTTGGCACAAATCGCGCGCTTTGTAAAATGTGTCTATTCCTCCGGAGTCGACAATGTTAAGGTCGAGGAGCATCACGTCCGGAGTGAAAAATTCAAGAATCTCACGCAGTTCTTCAATTGACTTAACTTGCTGGATATGGCTGTCGAGGTATTCGGCAGAGGACAACTGAAAATGAATCAATTGACCAAAGAAGTAATCGTCTTCAACAATGAGTATTTTGGTGTCTCTCGTCATAGCAGTTCAAAAGCAAGTTCAATTCTATGTGCACAAACCGATGCGTAAAGCAAAGGTAGAGAGAATAATTCGAAACCCGCTTTGAACTACGTAGGCAGGATATCCGTAATTCTACGTATTTTTCTATATTTTCAAATCCATCCTTTTTGTCACCGCTGCGAATTGTATTCCTTTGTATCCCCTTAAGTGTGTGAATATGCCCGGTAGAGCGGTTGTCGTTGAAGATTTTGTGTTGCTTTCACAGGTTTGGTCTGCTCTGTTGACCTCTATGGGGTATTCTGTGAGTGTCTACCACAATGCCGATGACATTGCCGACATGATACTGGAACTCGACCCCGAGATTATTCTGATGGATGTAAATCTGGAGGGCAACAAAACCGGAATCGAACTTGCCGAGGAACTGATCCAAGTGAATCCGAATCTAAAGATCATTGCCTTAACCTTACAAAGCGGTCAGGATTATGTTCAGCGCGCACTTGCTGCAGGAATGAAAGGATACGTTACCAAAAACAGCAAGGTGGATGTTGTAAAAGAAGCCATTAACGAGGTTTTGAGCGGCAAAACGTATCTCTGCGAAGATGTTCGCATGGCTTAAGAAACACCTGCTCCTAGTTTCTTTTTATTGTTACGAAGACTTTATCCCGATCCAGTTGCGCATTCAGCGCATCGAAAAAGTGCTCTCTCTCTTCAGGTGCTATGGCATCCAGTGGAAAAGACAGTTGCAGTTCCTGGATATAGTCAAAATACACGGATCCCTGATGTATGGATACTTTTCTTAATCCACTGAAATAAGCCAGTTGAACATCTCGGTCCGCCATAATCACCGCTTTGGAAGTGACACCGGCACGAAAGCCCTTTTTCAGGCTTCCAATGAACAGGAAAAACACATTGTCTAAAAAAACAAATGCCAGTGCCGAGGCTGGCAGCCAGGCTTGTAAAGACACTTTGTACAACGCAAGGGCGGCAGCGAGAAACACCAATGCTTCCATAACTGTATATACCCAAATACGTTTGACGCGCTCAGGACCGGCAGCAGCATTCCATTTGAATTTTGAAAGCTTCAGCACCAGCACCATGCCCATCCATCTTCTTACTGATCTGCGAAGGGAGATGACCAGCAACAGCAGTCCCAGAATTAGAAACAACTCCTCCTTAAATGTAAATTGAGATCCTGTGGTCCGAAGTGGTTCGAAAGGCAGATCAAAGCCAACGAATACCGTTAACGCCAGTGTTGGAAGATAGAAGAAAAGCAGGAGCGCATTTATAAACCTATTCATTCGGAATCAGTTTGAGCTTGCGTTTTAAGGCTTCGATGCGGTTGCCCGCTGCCTGAATCTTGCCTTCCACCTCATTGCGCAGCGCATCTGCCCCTTTCGAACGTGCAAAAAACCCGAGGTTGTTCTCGAGTTGAAGCATTTCTGAGCGGAGACGGTCAATTTGCTGTCGGATTTCCGCTTTCTCTCGGGCATACGCTTTAGTAGGGTCGGCACTTGCAGCAAGCGTTTCTATTCGGGCTTCGAACAGAATACGTTCTTTTTCAGTGGCATCCAGTTTAATGGCTGCGTAATGCGTGTCCATTTGCTCTTTGTAGGCCTTAAAAACGCTTTCTTTCTCTTTCATTGGTACCTGTCCCAATTCTGAAAAACGTTTACCAAATTCTTTCAGGGATGTAAGATCGGCATTTTTATCTCCGGACGGCTTAAACGAACTAATCTCCTTGATAAGTTCCTGCTTGGCGAGAAGATTCACCTCAAGTTCTTTCTCTTGTCCAGCAAAATAATCCTGTTTTGCATTGAAAAAATGATCGCACGCCGCTCTGAATTTGTTCCATAATTTCTGCTCCAGCTTGGGGCCTGCACTTCCGATCTTTTTCCATTCCTTCTGCAGGCGGATGAATTCTTCGGATGTATTCTTCCAATCGGTGGAGATCATAAGTGACTCCGCCTTCTCAATAAGTTTCTGTTTTTTATCCGCAAGTTCTTTGAACCCTTCGTTGACTGTAGCAAAAAAGGCCTTTCTCGCAGCAAAGAACTCGTCACACAGTCCACGAAACACTTTGTACACCTCCTCGTTCTCCTTTTTTGTCCCAAATCCGATCTTCCTCCATCGATCCTGGATGTCAAGAAGTCTCTTCGTTTCCTGTTCCCAGGCCTTTGCCGAATCAAGCATTGCGACATTCTGCAGGAGCGTATCAGCCTCTTTGAGTAATTCCTGCTTCTTGAGTATATTTTCTTTCAGCGTGTTTCGACGCTCGTCATAGTAAGCATGAATTCGTTCATAAATGCCTCTAACAGCTGTCCAATATTCGGTTTTGAGACGTTCCCATTCTTCATTTTGGACCGGACCAATGTCTTCCCATTCGTTTTGTAAGGATTTCAGGATTTGTTCTGTTTCCTTCACCGATGTGTTCGACTGCAGTTCGTCAAGACGTTTGATGATGTCTTCCTTGAGCTGCTGATTCCTGCGCAAATCATGATCCTTGAGTTGTTTGTAGATCTTGAGATTGTAAAAGAACTGTTCGAGCAACCTCGAGTATTCCTTCTGGACTTCTTCTCTTTTGTTTCGGGGAATGTCACCTATCTCTTTCCAGGAGTCCTGGATCTCTTTGAAGGTATTCATTGCTGCACCGATCTTCTCCTCTTCCTGAATGGTTTTTCTCAAGCGTTCAATCAGCGCCTTCTTTTGTTGCAAATGTTCATTTTCCAGGGCATTTTTCAGATCTGTCTGAACTTTCAGACGGTCGCGAAAAGCCATGTATTCCTCGTTAAATGCCTTCTTCAATGACCGCAGATCTTCGCCTTCGTAATCCAACCCTTTTTCTGCAGCGTCCAAACGCGCAATCTGATCCCTTCGTTCCATTTCAAGAAAGGCATCTTCGAACTGTTGACGGAGTTCCTGAACATCGCGTGCCACCGAAAAAACATCGGGATTCGCAGTCAGTAGTTTCAAAGAAGCAAGGTGATCTGTACGTTCCATTTGTTAAATGTTTTGAGACATTTCAAAGTTCGTAAGTGACACGAATTCTGCGATGCGTTCTTCAATATCTTTTTTTGAAATTTCCATTAAGCGTTCTGTACCGAATTTCTCTACGCTGAACGAAGCAAGAGCTGACCCGGCAATAATTGCCCGCTTCATATTTTCAAATGAAATGTCACCTGTAGAGGCAAGGTATCCAATAAATCCGCCTGCAAATGTATCGCCAGCACCAGTTGGATCGAACACTTCTTCCAGCGGCAAGGCAGGCGCAAAGAACATACGGTCTTCATGAAACAACAGTGCACCGTGTTCTCCTTTTTTGATAATTAGGTACTTCGGCCCCATCGAACGAATGATTTTAGACGCTTTTCTCAATGAATACTCGCCGGAAAGCTGACGTGCTTCCTCGTCATTTATGATGAGTACATCAATGATTTTGAGTGTTTTCTTTAATTCCTCCATGGCAATGTCCATCCAGAAATTCATGGTATCCATGGCAATCAATTTCGGTCGCTTGTGTAAACGCTCGATCACGGTGCGCTGCACTTGCGGGCTGAGGTTTCCGAGCATCAGAAAATCGATGTTCTGACATGTGTCCGGAATTATGGGGTCAAAATGCTCGAGCACGTTCAATTCAGTAACTAAAGTGTCACGAGAATTCATGTCGTTGTGGTACCTTCCGGACCAGAAGAATGTTTTTTCTCCCTTTTTGATCTGCAAACCTGTCAGATCGACACCGCGTGATGCAAGCTGGTCGAGCATAGCCTGTGGGAAGTCATCGCCCACCACGGAAATTATCTTTTGTTCTTTAACAAAATTCGCAGAAGACAATGCGATGAATGTTCCGGCACCGCCAATGATCTTATCTGTTTTTCCGAAAGGGGTTTCGATCGCATCGAAGGCCACACTTCCAACGGTCATTAAACTCATAGAAGCAATTTTGAGGTGCAAAGATACGGTTTGAAAACGTATTTCACGCGAGGCTTGAGGTCCTCAGCTGGCTTTTATTTTTTATTCCCGAAACTGAAGTTGCACTTCTGTAAATTCGGCTATCTGTTTTTATGCCAACAAAGCGCGCAAATTCACTTTCCCATCAATGATCCGGTGCAGTTCACTGATTGACACGCGTTCTTGCTGCATAGTGTCCCGGTCGCGAATCGTGACGGTATGGTCCTCGAGGGTCTGGTGATCCACGGTTACTGAGTATGGCGTTCCGATCGCATCCTGACGGCGGTAGCGTTTTCCTATGGAGTCTTTTTCATCGTACTGACACAAGAAATCGTACTTCAGTGAATCGATGATCTCACGTGCTTTTTCAGGCAGGCCGTCTTTCTTCGTCAACGGCATTACCGCCACTTTGTATGGAGCCAGCGCCGGCGGAATACTTAAAACAACCCGTTCCGTTCCGTCTTCGAGTTGTTCTGATTTGTAGGAAGCACTCAACACGGCAAGGAACATACGGTCCAATCCTACAGAGGTTTCCACTACATAAGGCACATAACTCTGATTCAGTTCGGGATCAAAATACTGCAGTTTTTTACCGGAAAATTGTTCGTGCTGCTTAAGGTCGAAATCTGTTCGTGAATGGATCCCTTCCAACTCTTTGAAGCCCATTGGGAAATCGAATTCGATGTCGCATGCAGCGTTGGCATAATGCGCCAGTTTTATGTGGTCATGGAAACGGTAGTTCTTGTCACCAAGTCCTAATGCCTTATGCCATTTAGAGCGTGTTTCCTTCCAGTATTCGTACCATTTCATTTCCTCTCCGGGACGGCAGAAGAACTGCATTTCCATCTGCTCGAATTCGCGCATTCGGAAAATGAACTGACGCGCTACGATTTCATTTCGAAACGCTTTTCCAATCTGGGCTATTCCAAAAGGAATCTTCATTCGACCTGATTTCTGAACGTTCAGGAAGTTCACAAAAATCCCCTGTGCCGTCTCAGGACGTAAATAAATCGTCGAGGCATCGCCGGCCACCGAACCAAGTTCAGTAGAGAACATCAAATTGAACTGACGCACTTCAGTCCAGTTGCGCGAACCAGATATCGGACATGCGATCTCGCAGTCCATGATCAACTGGTAAACACCTTCAAGGTCATTGTTTTCCAGAGCGACACGCATGCGGTCTTCAATCTCCTTGATCTTTCCAAGGTTACGCAAGACATTTGGATTGGTCGCACGGAATTGGGTTTCATCGAAGGAATCACCAAATTTCTTTGAACCCTTCTCCACCTCCTTGTCGATCTTCTGACGGATCTTTTCCATGTGCTCCTCCAACAACACATCGGCACGGTAGCGTTTTTTTGAATCTTTGTTATCGATCAAGGGATCGTTGAAGGCATCCACGTGTCCGGACGCTTTCCAGGTGGTAGGGTGCATAAAGATCGCAGCATCTATTCCAACAATGTTTTCATGCATCTGCACCATGGCTTTCCACCAATAGTTTTTGATGTTATTCTTCAATTCAGCACCCAGTTGACCGTAGTCATACGTTGCCGCTAATCCATCGTAAATTTCCGATGATGGGAAAACAAAACCATACTCCTTGGCATGGGAAATAACGTCTTTCAGCTTATCTTCTTTCTGCTCCATGAATTCGATTGAACACGTAACTATTTATCCTTTGATTGCTTTAATTCCAGGGAGTTCGATGCCTTCCAGATATTCGAGCATGGCACCGCCTCCAGTGGACACGTAGGAAACTTTATCGGCAAGTTTGAACTTATTGATCGCTGCGACAGAATCACCACCGCCGATCAATGAAAAGGCTCCTATCGCCGTTGCGTCGACAATGGCATTGGCAACATCTATTGTTCCCTGTTGAAAATTCTCCATTTCAAAAACACCCATCGGCCCATTCCATAAAATCAGTCTGGAACCAAGAATGATCTCTCTGCACGCTTTTGAAGTTTCTGTACCTGTATCCAGTCCCATCCATCCGGCAGGGATTTCACCGATTTTCACTTCTCTGCGATTGGCGTTGTTGTCAAATGCATCGGCAATAATGGTGTCTGTCGGAATGTACAGATTTACACCCTTGGCTTTCGCATCTGCCATTATGGTACGTGCGGTCTGGAGGTAATCGTCCTCGACAAGTGAATTCCCAACATTTCCACCCATTGCTTTCACGAATGTGTACGCCATGCCACCACCCACAATCAGATTATCCACTTTATTCAGCAAACGCTCGATAATCGTGATCTTGGATGAAACTTTCGCTCCGCCAACAATCGCAGTCAATGGCTTTTCTGTAGAATTCAACACCTTGTCCACCGCCTTGATCTCTCCTTCGATCAGGAAGCCGAACATCTTGTCATTTGGGAAAAAATTGGCTACTACCGTGGTACTCGCATGTGCCCGGTGAGCTGTACCGAAAGCATCATTCACATATACGTCACCATGCTTCGCTAAAGCTTCTGCTAAACTTTCTGTACCTGCTGTTTCCTGCTTATAAAAACGCACATTTTCCAGCATCAGCACCTCTCCGGACTTAAGGTTGGCACTCATTTCATAAGCTTGTGCTCCGATGCAATCACCACCAAACTTCACTTCCACACCCAACACTTCAGACGTATGCGCGATAATGTGACGTAAGGAAAATTTATCCTCCGGACCTTCCTTGGGTCTTCCAAGATGCGACATCAGAACCACGCTTCCTCCCTGTTTCAAAATGTGCTGTATGGTAGGCGCAGCAGCTCGAATACGCGTATCGTCTGTTACTTGCAACGTTTCTTTATCCAGCGGAACATTAAAATCAACGCGGATCAGGGCTCGTTTTCCGTTAAAATTATAGGTGTGAATGTCTGCCATCGGATTCATAGATTTTACCTGCGGACAAAGGTAAAAAAAAGTGGGGATCGAGAACCTCACCCCACTTTAAGCAAACAAGAAATAAACACATTCAGTTGCGGGGTTTAAATGATTTCACCCCACATTATGAATGCTGTTATTGTTTCACAATCTGACTTGTTTCGATTTTAGTATTGTTCGATACAGTCATGGTGTACAATCCGGAAGACAATGCAGCAGTTGAAATCAACTCAACTCCATTCACATTTCCTGACAATACTACTTTACCTGAATTGTCTACAACGGTATAGATTCCGTTTTCAACTCCTGAAATCGTAATTACATCATTAAACGGATTTGGATAAACAGATACAGCAGAATTGTTTGCCTCTTCAATTCCAAGGAACGAAGACAACAATACTTTATCAAGAACGTGTACTACCCCGTTGTCAGCAAGGAGGTCAGCCACAATCACATTGGCATCGTTTATTTTCACACCTCCGGTAAGAGATACAATCACATTTTCACCACTAAGCGTTGGAACTTGTCCTTCGGTAAGATCTGTGGAGAGAACTGTACCATCAACCACGTGATATGCGAGAATATCAGCAAGGTTTGAAAGCGCAAGGATGTCGTTCAGAGTCACACCTAATGCGGTCGCAAGGTTATCAAACGCCGTATTCGTTGGAGCAAATACAGTGAATTGAGTAAACGGATCTGTAAGCAAAGGCAATAGACGTGCTTCAACTACAGCTGAAACCAAAGTCGTATGCAGAGGTGATCCGATTGCAACATCAGCCACAGTTATATTTGGAAGAACAACTGCATCCAATACGTGCACTGCTCCGTTGTCAGCCAAAAGGTCTGCAGCAGAAACTTGCGCCTGATTTACGAATACGTTTGTTCCGTCGATCGTTACTTTTAACGTGTTTGCAGTATTCAAAGGAGAAGCGATCAACCCGTTTGAAAGGTCAGTTGAAAGCACTTCTGAACCAAGAACATGGTACAGTAAGATGTTAGACAAATCCGGTGATGCCAGTAGTTCTGCAGCAGTAATTCCCAATGCCGTAAGTGCAGCATTGAATGCATCATTTGTAGGTGCGAATACTGTCAATGAAGCAAATGGATCCGTCAAAGCCGGAAGCAATCTAGCTTCAACTACAGCAGCTACCAGTGTAGAGTGTGCAGACGAACCGATTGCAATGTCAGCTACAGTTGTGTTTGGAA
>JBEGVI010000153.1:0-5195 GCA_041178485.1 Bacteroidota bacterium
AGATGAAAAAATCAAAATTCATCACGATCGATCCTCCTCGAACAAAACCTTTGTGTGGTGTTTTAATGTTCTAAAAACAAGCGTAATAAGAAGCGCCACACCTGTAACCACTCCATAAATCCATTTAAAATGCAATTCTCCCGTTGAAAACCAATCACGTAAGAAGGCCACGAATACAAAACCTATGATCGTCGCTGTAACACCGGAATATTCTCTCCTTAGAATGGTTTTCATAGAAAAAGGAATGTTTCCCGGAACATAATTTTTAAAACTTGGCCAGAAAGGAGGCACACGTAAAGACCAGTTGACGTACTCCTCTCCGAATTTATTCTCGAGAAAACGTTCTTCGGCAAACATGATTCGCTCATAATAGACCCAAAAGAGCAAAGACACTACAAGAACAAACCAGATATTGAACGTATACATCACTATACCGATCCACATGAAGAAGTTACCGAGGTAAAGCGGATGACGGACAGACGAATAAATCCCTCTTGTGTTTAATGCTTCGGCGACTTGTTCTTTTGTGTTTCTTCCAGAAGTGTGTTTGTTGCTTGTACCGATAGCAATTGCCCGAATTATTTGTCCTGAAAAAGAAACTAAAGAACAAGTTATCAACAAGATGAACTCGAGTTTCGGATTAGAATTAAAAAATTGATAATCAGTAAAATAAATTACAGGAACAGATAACACAAACAAAATCAAGGGTATCTGACCTCTGAATTTGAAGAGAAAATTTCCGTTTTTTTCGAGGGAATGTATAAGAGCCATTGAATTGATTTGTTTACATTTAGCTATTCACTGCGAAATTAATACAAATGACGACTAGTATGCCTGTGCGAACGAAATTCGAATTAGAATACGTACTAAAAACATCCCCGAAAGTATTAGAAAACATGCTCTCTACCCCGAGTGGACTGAGCGAATGGTTCGCAGATGACGTAAATGTAAAAGGCGATGTGTTCACTTTTATTTGGGAAGATTCTGAGCAACAAGCGAGACACTATCCGGACAAACAAAATCGTCTATTTCGATTTCAATGGATTGAAGACGAAGATGAAGGAAACGACTGTTTTTTCGAGATTGGCTATTCCATTGATGCGCTCACAAAGGATGTCATCCTCAAAATTTCAGACTTTGCCGAATCCGATGAAATTGAAGATTCCAAACTGCTGTGGGAACAGCAAATTGTCGATCTTCGTAGGACTCTGGGTTGCTGACCACTAAATATCTCTGGGCAATCGGCGTTAAATACGTACTTTTGTAACAATACAGTACGATTGAAGCGACTTTACCTTTTTAGCATTCGTTCGTTTGTTGGCCCATTTCTGGTCACGCTCGCTATATCCATGTTCATTTTGATCATGCAATTTCTTTGGAAATACATTGATGATCTCATGGGAAAAGGATTGGGCACATGGGTGATACTGGAATTGCTTTTCTATGTTTCGGCAAGTTTGATTCCTTTAGCCCTCCCCCTTGCAATACTCCTGTCATCCATAATGACATTTGGAAATCTTGCAGAAAACAATGAGCTTACTGCATTAAAGTCCAGCGGACTATCACTCTACCGAATCATGCGCCCCTTGATGCTGGTTGTTACCGGAATAGCGTTGTTTACCTTCTATTTTGCGAATTATGTAATTCCAGTCGCCAATCTAAAATGGCACTCGTTAATCTACGACATCCAAAACACCAAGATTGCCGCCTTATTGACTCCAGGAGTCTACAGCAATGAGCTTGACGGTTATGCAATTAAAGTATCTGAAGGAACTGACGATGAATTTAAAGATATCCTCATTCACGATCATACGAATCCAAAAGAAATTAAAACCGTGCGAGCGAAAGAAGGTAAATTGTATAAATCAGTAAATGGAAAATATCTGTTCTTTGAACTGAAAAAGGGATCAGTATCAGAAGAATTAGCTCCACAAGCACCCACTTTTGGTCCTGACGGAAAACCGCATGTCGGCAAACATTCTGCCCGTCCTTCAAGAAGGAGTCATTTCGATCAGGCAACGTATAAGATCAATTTAACAGGATTTTCCCTACAGCGGACTGAGGATGAACTTTTCGCTGACAAACACGAAATGTTGAATGTGTTTCAGATCTATCATGCGTTGGATTCGGTAAGAAACAATGGACGAAAAATTAATCTCAATTTCTTGAAAAGCCTGAAGAACGATCATCCATATTTTCAATCTCTAAGCTATACAAGACCGGCTAAGAACAATGACCCTGCGCTTCAAACATTGCAGATCAAGGAAGTTCCAGACGATGCAATTCTTTATGATTCATTGTCTGTACAACAAAAAACCAGAGCTGTGGCACTTGCACAAGCGAAACTAAGACGCAAAAATCAAAACCTTGAGTCCCAAAAATCTTTTTTCATTGCTCAAGACAAGGACATGAATGCATATTGGATTGAGTTTCACAGAAAATTCGCACTTACAGCAACAATCGTTGTACTCTTTTTTATCGGTGCTCCGCTCGGAGCGATTGTCAGAAAGGGCGGTTTCGGAGCCCCAGTGGTCATTGCAGCACTCTTATTTATGATCTACTTTGTACTTATCAGTATCGGGGAAAGCCTGGCCACTTCAGAAGTTGTATCTCCATTTCTGGGGATGTGGTTTGCAACCATGATACTGACACCAATTGCATTGGTACTTCTAAGGGCAGCAGCAAACGACTCTCCGGTTTTAAATTTAGAGAACTGGGCATTCCTTAAAAAGAAAAGAATTATTCGCCATGGAAATTCTTCATCTGACCAATAAGCCCCTTTATCCGACCGTCGATGGTGGATGCAAAGCAATGGCGCAAATGCTGAACTGCCTTATCGACTGTGGATATACAATTGATCACCTGACTTTATCAACCCAAAAACATCCATTTCTAAAAGAAAACTATCCTGAAAAAATACGCGAGAATGTAAACGTCAGCTCTGTTTTAATTGACACAAACGTTAAACCTTCAGATGCTTTAAAGTCTTTGCTTACAGGCAAATCCTACAATATAAGTCGTTTTGACAGTCAGCCTGTACACGAAGAAATCAAATCCAAAGTAACTTCAAAGAATTACGATCTGGTTTTTTTGGAAAGTCTGTACTGCACTCCATACATACGAACGATTCAGGCACATTCCAAGGCCAAAATCGTCATGAGAACGCACAATGTTGAACACACCCTCTGGGAGCAACTCTATAAGACACTCAAACCTGGGTTTAAAAAATGGTACTTGAGGAAGCTGGCCCAGCACTTAAAAAAATATGAGGAAAAAGCTGTGCAGAGTGTAAATAAGATTTTTAGTATCAGCGCAGAGGATTCAGATTATTTCAAGAAACTTCTTGACTCGGGTAAAGTATGCACGGTTCCAGTGAGTATTGAACAGAGTCCAAGAAAGATAGACGATTCAGTGAAACGGATATTTTTCGTCGGTTCCATGAACTGGCAACCGAATTATGAAGCAGCACACATGCTCATTCATTCAATATTCCCTAAAATCCGTTCAAAACTCCCTGAAGTAGAACTTCACATAGCGGGGTCATACATGAATGATATGTTTCCATCACACCCGGCTGAAGGTGTATTCAATCATGGTTTTGCGGAGGATTTGGATCTTTTTATGTCGTCAAACGGCATCATGGCTGCCCCTATTCGATCAGGTTCGGGAGTAAGAATCAAACTCCTGGAGGCCATGTCATTAGGTATTCCTATTGTCACTTTTACTGAAGGTGCTAAGGGTGTAGAATCGAACAGCGGATTGTGTGTTGTACGTGACGAAGACCACATGATTGATACAGTCATCGAATTACTTCAGGATCGAAACGCGCGTCAAATGCTGGGAGAACGGGCTTGGAATTTTGTAAACACGCATCTTTCGAGGGAACAGATTGTAAATAAAATCAAGGATGAATTCAGAAACATCTAAGCCCAGGTTATTGATTGTCTTGTCCCGATTTCCATATCCTTTGGAAAAAGGAGATAAACTGCGCGCATACTACCAAATCAGAGCATTGTCGAAAAACTACAGAATCCATCTTTTCTGTTTGACTGAGGAAAATGTAAGTACATCTCAAGTTGAGCATCTTAAAGATTTTTGTGAAAATATACTTTGGCATACACTTTCTAAAAGCGGCATATACCTTCGAGTATTGTTAAATATTTTTGGATCTTTTCCATTTCAGGTGGCCTATTTCAATTCCAATGCGGCAAAAAAACAGTTGAACCAACTCATTGATTCTGTTAAGCCGGACCATGTTTACTGTCAACTGATACGCACAACAGAGCTTATTAAAAACTACCATGTCTGCCCAAAAACCCTTGATTTTATGGACGCCTTATCGGTTGGTATGGAACGGCGGGCTTCCAGGGCAAAAGGCATTAAAAGGATGTTATTCAGAGAAGAAGCCCGGAGACTGAGGGACTACGAACGACGTATTTTCAATTATTTTGAGAATCATACCATCATAAGCAAGCAGGATCTTTACCATATTTCACATCCTGAACAAAAGAACATTGTCGTAATTCCCAACGGTATTGATGAGCTTTTTTTCGAAGACAAACCAACCCCGAAAGAATTCGATTTGGTCTTTGTAGGCAATCTGAGTTATGCACCAAACATAGAGGCTGCCCTTTTCCTTATCAATGAATTATTACCCAGACTGCCAGGAAGAAGTCTACTCATTGCAGGTGCAACACCCAGTGTGGAAATACTCAAACATGCAAAGCAAAGCGAGAATGTTTTCGTATCCGGATGGACAGAGGATATTCGAGAATCCTACAGAAAAGGTAAAATTTTCATCGCTTCCATGTTTATCGGAACAGGAATGCAAAACAAACTTCTGGAGGCGATGGCTTTAGGAATTCCGTGTATCACCACCTCTCTCGCAAGCAACGCAATACAGTCTGAAAACAAAGTACACCTTCTCGTCGCCGATGATGTCGTGAGCATGGTTGAAGCAGTTCACTTACTTGAGAAAAATAAAGAGATCAAGGAGCAACTGGTCAACAATGCACAAAAGTTTGTAAGGGATAAATACTCCTGGGACAGATCTGCTCAACAAATACACTCCCTGATGAGTGGACTTCAGGAGGAATAAATCGTACTTTTGCACCTCAAATCAGCACATGGAATTTCACCTCAATACAATAGAAGAAGCCATACAGGAAATACGCGATGGCAAGGTAATTATCGTT
>JBEGVI010000154.1:0-3367 GCA_041178485.1 Bacteroidota bacterium
TTCTTTGGGTCGAACTCCAAAACAAATGTCTAGATAAACCGGGATTGTATTACACATCATATAGCCAATCCGACATTAAACAAAATGAAAAAAAGAAAGGCGCCCCTTTTGAGACAGCCCCTTTTTTCGTGTTGTAAAAACAGAACTCTTATTCCGTTTTCAATCCTACGAACTGATACGGACGGTATTTCTTTAAATCCTTGAAGTCCTCAACATAATCCGGACCGTCTACTATGGCTGAAACTATGACCACATTGACTTTTCCTTTATATTCTTCTTTACTGTCAAAGAAAGTTGAAAGGTCATATTTCATGTTCTCGGCACGGATTTGAGAAAGCTTCTCATTGGTCTCATACGTTTTTGTAGGCACTTTTGATGCTGAAGAATAAACATTGATAGTGATGGAAGGTCTTCCCTCTTTCAACTGTTTCTCTACTTCTTTAATAAATTTCTTCAGATCACCTTTGTCCACAAACAGTTTGTTCTTGTTGTAGTTGAAATAACTCATGAACTCAAGATTTTTAAAGGTCGTCGCCGTGATTACAGGCAATTCAAGAGGGGCAGGCTCATCCACCATACAAGAAGTTGAAACTGTTTTTCCTCTTGAGTCTGTAACAGTTAGTGTGTAATCTCCTTTTGGCACATTGAATAAATCTTTCTCTGTAGAATTATTGTTCCAGGCATAGGAATAAGGCGGAGCTCCTCCTTTCAACGATACCGTAACTGAACCATCGCTGCCCATGTGTTTCGTTGCGGCAATAGCTTCACAAGTAAGTACAAGTGGTGGGGGATAGACAAAAAGCGCTGTATAAATATCACTCAATTCTCCATCTCTGTTACTGGCCCAATACAATCGATTTCCATTGTATGAAAAACATGCATCAAATTTAGATGAGTTGATTTTTGGACCGAGGTTTACAGGTTTAGACCAGCTTGACCAAACCGTTGCGTCTTTTCTTACTGCGTAAAAGATATCTGCATCCCCAAGGCCACCGTGACCATTCGATGAAAAGAAAAGGGTATCCTTGTTTTTTGAGAGAAACGGAGACATCTCAAAACCCACAGTGTTGATGTCCGTACCAAGATTTACAGGTGCTGACCAGGAATCTCCAGTTTTTAAACTAACGTAAAGATCTTCTTCACCAACCGTTCCGGGTCCTTTGTATGAAATAAGCATGACTGCTTCGTCATCACTCACATGAAATCCATAAAAATCGCCTTCAATATCAAGAGTTGAAACATTTATTCTAACCGGAGTAGACCAAGAATCTCCTTTTCGTTCCGCAGACGCAATTCCTTTTACCAAATCCTTCTTACCGTCATACGTGTCCAACAGGTAAAGCACAGAACCACTTTTACTAATGCCCACCACCCCATTGTTGTATTTTGAGTTCAGAGAACTTAACTGACTGCACTCAGAATACGAACCATCCGCCTGTCTTTTAGCAACCCAAATATCCTGATCGTATTTGCCCCCTTTGTTGCTCTCATCCATCGACCGAATAAAATAGAGCATTGAACTGTCGGGTGAAAAAACCGGAATACTTTCTTCCTTATCCGTATTTATGGTTCCGGGAATTCTTTGAACCGCATCAAAATCCCAAATTTGAGACAAGGAAACAAACGATAGAGAAATAAATACAAAAGCAATAATGGAACGCAACATAAAATTTGTTTGAACGGTATGTAAATTATCTTCCAAGCATTAACCCCAGGACAACCTCATGTCCCCCTGAACTGACCTGATTGAAACGAGAAACGGAATAATCGTATGAATAACCAAACTTGAATTTTTCACTGATGTTCAAACCAACCATAGGAACAACAGCATCTGTATGTCTGTAGGAAACGCCCATCCAGAGCCACTCTTTGTATTCGAGTTGAAGCGAACCTTCTATCGATGGAGGTGCTGGCAGCATAAATTTAGCAAGAACGGCAGGCGTTAGTGTGAGATTCTCATTCAATTTAATTTTCACTCCTCCGGTAGCATTGAAGTGCATCTGCGTGTTGAAATTAGCTGTTCCTGAACCAAATTCCACAAAATCCTTCGAGAGGTTATCCGCTGCAATTCCAAAGAACATTTTATTCGAATAGAGATACAATCCGGCTCCAATATCCAAAATCATTTTAGATGATTGACTTGCCACAAAGTCATCATATTCAGCATCTCCTCCCGCATACGTCTGATAGGGATCCACTGTATTCAGCACTACTGCTTTATCTTGCAAAAACGTATTGTCTGAAAGGCCAGCTTTTACACCAAAAGAAAGGTTGTAATTTTTACTCACCGGAAGATGTAGAGCGTAATTTGCATTGAAACTCATTCTCCTGAACGCGCCGTACTGATCAGCAATCAATTGCCCTCCTAAAGCATGTTTTAAATTACCCGTCTTGATTTCAGGGTTGCGTACAGGGCCCGAACTCGTTCTGAAAGCCGGATTGTAGCGAGGTTTACTTCTCTTTCCTAAAACAAAGGTTCCGCTCAAATAAGACGTTTTTGGACTGTCATCAAACCCCAACCACTGCCATCGTCCACCGATGGTAATGTCTATGAAATCATAAACTCCAGCTGCAGCAGGATTTACCATAAACTGGTTCCTGAGATACTGACTGTACTGTGGATTTTGCTGGGCTGTCAATGACAAAGTTACCAGTGTAAAACAAATTGGTAGAAGTATTTTCTTCATCAGCGTCTAAATTAGTACCGAACGATATTAGTTAGGCAGTGCAAAATTAACAAGTTTTCAATGATTTATAAATTTCATCACTAATAATTCTTGATCCCTATTTCTTTATTAGCGTTAAAGTTCCTTTCATAACTTCACCATCTCCATCCGGATCCGTGTAAATGATGTAATAAAACGAACTCGATGGCAGATCTTTCCATTGTATTTCCCGTCCCACGGGTTGCTGGAGTAATCTCCCTGAACTGATTCATATATAAGGTTGCCCCATCTGTTGTAAATGAACACTTTATTCTTTGGATGCAATTCATCAAGGCCTACAATATCCCATATCTCATTCATTCCATCTCCACTAGGTGTGAAACCCGAAGGAATAATCATTTCACACGATTGTTCACTGACGGCTACCAAGGCTGCATCCTCAAGCGAACAAGGGGCAATGGCTGAAACAGTGTATGTATACGTTAAACCTACATTTGTCCAGATCCCTCCTGATTCAGGTGTCCCACCTAATGCAGAAAATAATTCTATATCTGTTGGCACTGTTCCTTCGCAAAGAAGTAGCACGCCATCTCCGCCTGCATTCGGCTGAGCCTGCTCTGTCACCGTTACGGTGGCTGTGGCAGGTGTTGTACATGGTGTAGTTGCTGCTACTGTGTACGTATACACCAACCCAACATTGC
>JBEGVI010000155.1:0-40862 GCA_041178485.1 Bacteroidota bacterium
CGACTCCTGCCTGCAGGGAATTTACTTGAGGATTTTGATTTACCCCACCAAAAATAACGGTGTGTTTGAGTTTCAAATGTCGCCCGTAGGCAGCCAAACTTTCGCCAATCTGGATGGCCAATTCACGAGTGGGTGTGAGTATAAGCGTACGAATCTTGCGTTTCCCATCAAAAGTTTGATCAGCCAGCTGCTGCAATATAGGAATTGAAAATGCGGCTGTTTTGCCGGTACCTGTTTGAGCACAACCAAGTACATCTGTTCCTTTCAATACGTGTGGGATGGCTTGTTGTTGTATGGGTGTTGGGGTGGAATACCCCTCTTCTTCAATAGCCCGAAGAATGGGTTGAATTAAATTCAGTTCTGTAAAAAGCATTAATAGTAAAAATGATCAGAAAATATTTTGAAGATCAAAAGGATATTCTGTAGTGAGCCTCAAAGGTACGATAATTTAACCAGTATATATTGTTTTCTTTTATGGGACGAAATTAAACCCTATCTCCGGGTTGTTATATTCTCAATTGAATTTCAGTTCAATGATAAAAAAGATTATGCGGTATTCGGTGCTCTTATTTCTCATGCCCCTTTCCTTGTTTGCCCAGACTGAGATGGTGCAATTGTTCTTTAAACTAAATGTTTCAACTCTGGACCAAAGTTCCATAAAAAAGCTTGAGAAATTAAAAAGCCAGGAGCAGACTATCCTGATCAAATCTGTTACGGCATACACTGACCTTTCGGGAAACGATTCGATAAATGTTCCTCTGGCTGAGAGCCGAAGAGATGTTGTTGTGAGGCACCTTCAGGATCTTGGTTTTGCCGTGGAAACGTCGAGTGCCCCCGCGTGCGCATATCCAACAAATTCAACCAAGCAAAAAGATCATGCATATTGGCGCAGGGTAGATATTGTGTATGAAGTGGGGACTCAAAAGAATGAACTTGAATTTAACGGTGTGCAACTGTCCGGTGTCAAGGATAAAATTCAACCAATTCCACTTACCATTGAATTTGAAAATGCATCGCCGATTGTGAGAGAATATTCGATTCCCGAAATGGATAAATTATTTCAATTTCTGAACAAAAATCAAAATGTGGACATCTTCATTCGTGGCCATGTTTGTTGTACGTCCGATTACAACATTTCGCTTTCTCGAGCCAGAGCGCTCAATGATTATCTGGTCCGAAGAGGAATTTCACAAAATCGACTCAGTTACGAAGGCTTTAGCAATACCATACCTCTGGTTTGGCCAGAAGTTACGCCTGAAGACCAACAACGAAATAAAAGAGTCGATGTGATCTTCACAATCAAGTAACAGTCAAATTACCCGAATTATAAAATCAATAAAACACATCATGCGTTGGCTTCTCTTACTATTTTTTTTACCCTTGAGTTCATTCACTCAAACACTCAAAATCGAACTGTTTTTCGACCAGAATGTATCCACCTTACTTCCGGAAGCACTCCAAAAATTAAAGCATCTAAAAAGCGATCCAGATTCCATGGTAATACGATCCGTCACAGCCTACACAGATCGAACGGGGAGCAGATCCGTGAACAATCCATTGGCTGAGAGTAGGATGAACGTTGTATTGGCTCATCTGAACTCTGCAGGATTGAATGTTGAATCAGCCACGGCACCCGCGGAGAAATATCCTGATAACGCGCTTCGAACCGACGATCTGGCGTATTGGAGAAGAGTGGATATTGTATATGAATATATTTACGACAGCACAAACCTGGTGTTTAATGGTGTGCCCATTTCGGCCCATTTCGACTCAAAAAAACCGTCGGCTATTCCGCTCAGGTTAGAATTTCATCCGGGAAGTGATTCCTTAATGACTTACTCAGTTCCCGAAATCGAAAAGCTTTTCCATTTTTTGAAATACAACGAAAAAGTAAACGTTTTTATACGCGGACATGTATGCTGTACGGACGGTATGGAGGTTTCTGAAAAACGAGCGAAAGCAGTGTACGATTACCTCACAAAAAATGAAATTGATTCCTCACGTCTTAACTTCAAAGGTTTCAGTAATACAATACCTCTTATTTATCCTGAAATCACGGATGAAGACAGCCAAAGAAACAGGCGCGTGGATATCATTTTCAAATTGAAATAGCAAAAAAAGGCGGAACCTCACAGGATTCCGCCCTTTGAATACACATGTTTCGTTTGCAATTATTTGATCAACTTCGTTTGATAGATCTTTTCGCCCTCCTGAACTGTAAGCAAATACAGCCCTTTTTGTATATGGTCTGTTGCGATCTTAACAGCGGTTTCGGATGAATTTTCCTGAAGGATCAAAGCCCCTTTGGAATCGTAAAGACGAATAGATCTTCTTGCTGACTTATCAAAAGTCATTTGAATAACTCCATCAAACGGATTCACAACGGACACATGATCAGAGTTCGTTGTTTCCACACCTGCTACCGAAGGTTGAAGATAGATCTGATCTGTTGCTATCAGGGCATTGTCTCCGGGTGCGTGTTGTGGGCAAAGGACACTCAAATAAACAGTTACCACTCCGGAAACTCCGCCGGTCGGATATCCAACGGTGTATGTTCCAATCACCTGTCCTGAAGGATCTATCATAATCCATGTCACAAGAACTGAATCTGCTCCGAGTGCAGAATTATCAATCACATACGCAGAATCAACAGCACTTAGATCAAATGTGCAATCGTAGATCCATGAATAATCGAGCGTATCGACAACCGTCGAATCACCAAATGTTGGATTGCTGATGATATTTGTAGAATCGGGGAAGTAGTAACTGGAATCAATAACTGTTCCTGCGACACTGAAAACACATCCATTTGCATCCGTAACGGCCACGACATACGTGCCTGGGCAAAGATTTGAAATGTAACCCACAGGATAGGTTAAGCCTGTAGCCAGAGAAAAGGTGTACGGAGCGGTTCCGCCGTAAGGGATTATTTCCATTGAGCCATCACAACTCAGACTGTCAGATGAAGGGAAAACGGAGGTACTTGCGAAGAAGCCAGAACACGGATTACCACCATTGTTCGTTGAATCCGGCACAGCGCATTGCACGGTATAGCTGCATCCCGAAAGATCGGAAACGACACAATAATACGACCCGGCACACAAACCTGTAACCGTGGATGAAGTTCCAAAAGTTGGATCACCCCACACATACGTATAGGGCCCTGTACCTCCTACGGCGGTGATTGTAATTGTTCCGTCACACGCTGTTGAGTCCGTTACTGCCGTAGTTTGTGCGACAGCGTAAAATCCACCGCATGGATCTCCGGATCCCGACTGTATGACAAAAGTATACGTTTGCGTATTTCCAAATCCGTCGGTGTAGGTAACGGTATAGGTACCCGCACACAGTCCGTAAACATAGTACCCTCCCTGTTGAATCACCGCTCCGGAAGAGGCCCAGTAAATACTTGTCGGGTTGACATTCACAGAATCAACAAGAACAGCATACCCGTCGCATACACTGGGAGCAGAGGTATTCACAGCAGAGACAGCTTGCGCTGCAGAAAAGTTTGAAACGGCAACCGACAGGAATACCGTCATTAAGAGTAGTAATTTTTTCATAATCAGTAGTTTTTACTATGACGTGCGAAACAACAAAAAGGTTGTCCTGTACATTATGATTTCTGGATTTTTTTTAATCCTATTCTTTTTCTTGTGAGATCAACTTCAAGAATTTGAACTGAAACATGCTCATGGAGTGTGATAAATCTTGAAGGATCATCGACGAACACATCTGCAAGCTGTGATTTATGAATAAGTCCATTTTCCTTTATTCCGATGTTCACAAAAGCCCCAAAGGCTGTCACATTGGTTACGATACCGGGCAATACCATCCCTGTACGCAGGTCATCAATTGTTCTGATGGCCGCATCAAAATCAAGGACTTTAGCCTTTTTTCTGGGATCCAGACCAGGCTTCTTCAATTCATATAGCACATCCTGAAACGTAAATGCATCCACCTCCGGAAAATCAGCTTTATTCAATTGATCAACCAGTTCTTTGTTTCCTATCAGTTCCGCTATCCCGGCACCCAGTTTTTTTGCCATTCGTTCGACCAAAGGATAACTTTCCGGGTGCACAGCAGAGTTGTCTAATGGATTGTCTCCATTTTTAATCCTTAGAAAACCCGCGGCTTGTTCAAAAGCTTTATCACCAAGTCTTTTCACCTTTCTAAGCTCTTCCCTTGAGCGAAATACGCCATTTTCCTTCCTGAATTGAACAATGTTTTCCGCAAGTGTTTCACCCAGACCCGAAACGTATCCCAATAAATAAGGGGATGCAGTATTGAGGTCTACACCAACACTATTCACACATGAGATGACCACATCATCAAGTGCCTCTTTTAAAAGGGTTTGATTGACTTCGTGCTGGTATTGTCCCACCCCTACTGACTTTGGATCGATCTTTACCAATTCTGCAAGCGGATCCATTAATCTTCTGCCGATAGACACCGCACCCCGAACAGTAACGTCATAATCCGGAAATTCCTTTCGTGCCACACTGCTCGCTGAGTAGATCGAAGCACCGTCTTCACGCACAACATACACTTCCAGGTCTTTGTCAAAGCGAATTTTTTTGATGAGTGACTCCGTTTCTCTCCCTGCGGTTCCATCTCCAATGGCAATTGCATCTATTTTGTAGGTTTGGACCAGTTGTGAGATTTTGGCTATTGCCTGACTTTGCTCATTCTGAGGAGGATGCGGGTAGATCGTAGCGTTATTCAAAAGATTGCCGGATTCATCAATGCAAACTATTTTACAGCCTGTTCTAAAGCCTGGATCAATTGCAAGAATTCGTTTGTTTCCGAGAGGTGCCGCGAGCAACAATTGCCTTAAATTGGAGGAGAAGACACGAATCGCTTCAATGTCAGCTTTTAACTTTGTCTGATTCAACACTTCATTTTCGAGTGAAGGCGCCATTAAACGCTTATATGCGTCCTTACAAGCAGAGGCAACAAGTTGACCACACGAATCACTGTTCCTGACAAAAAAACGTTCCAGAATTTCTATTGCTTCTGTTTCTTCCGGAAGGGCTTTGAGGGAGATGAATCCCTCCTTTTCAGCACGGTGCATAGCTAAAAACCTGTGCGAACTACACCTGAACAATGGTTCTCTGACATCAAAATAGTCGCGGTATTTTACACCTTCCTCACCCTTTCCATTGATCATTTTGCTCACAAGAAGTGCTTTTCGATTGAATACATTTCGAAGTCTGCCACGTGCAACACTATTCTCATTGACCCATTCTGCAATGATATCCAGAGCACCTTGTATGGCTGCCTCTTCATCCTCAATCTCGCCTTTCACAAACTTTTCTGCCATCAAATCCGGATCTCCGCCTCGCTGAGACATGATCATTTTAGCTAATGGCTCAAGTCCGGCCTTACGGGCTTTGTCTCCACGTGTCTGTCTTTTTTGTTTATATGGCAGGTATAGATCCTCAAGAATAACTGCATCAAAACAGTTTTGAATCTTTTCTCTAAGTTCCGATGTAAGTTTTCCTTGTTCTTCGACAGCAGAAAGAATCGTTTGTTGCCTTTGAAGAAGGTCATCGAATTTTTTAGCAGAATCGCGAATGGAAGCAATCTCCACCTCATCGAGTCCTCCTGTCAATTCTTTTCGGTAACGCGCAATGAATGGAATCGTTGCCCCCCCTTCAAGAAGTTTGAGTGTCTGGCTCACTGACTTTTCTGTGAGATTTGTTTGCTGAAGGATATACTCGTTTTTGTCCATAACTGAATGATTTGCAAATCTCATAAATTCAGCCGTATCTATCTTAACCATTGTCAAGAAAACACCGATTTTTTGGCTGGACGCTTATGATTCATTATTTTGCAAGCCAAAATCAATCCGATGCGAACGCTATTTTGGTTAGTCAGCCTCATCCTCTTATCCGCATTTATGTACCGGGCAGTCCTGGAGAAAGGTCGTGCAAGTTACTATTCTTCAAAATTTGAAGGACGTAAAACTGCATCCGGAGAAATCTTCAGACAGGATGGCCTGACAGCAGCACACAAAACATTGCCATTTGGTACCCAAGTAAAAGTAACCAACCTCAAAAACGATTCTACCATTGTACTGAAAATTAACGACCGGTTAAGTAAAAGTTCAGGTCATTGTATCGATGTAACCTTAAAAGCAGCGAAAAAACTTAACTTCGTAAAAGACGGTGTTGCAAATGTTACGATTGAAAAATTAACTCCATGAAAAAGATCCTTCTGCCATTAACGCTCTTGACTCTAATTTCCTGTGCTCCAAAAATTGCAGAGGTCGTTGAAACGAAAAAGTCCGAACCAGTTGTACCTGCAGGCGAGGCAGCTGAAGGTCTCGTGCTATTCGAAACCAATTGTGGGAAATGCCATGAACTTCCTGTAGTTGGACGTTATTCAAAAGAAAAGTGGCAGAAGATTGTTCCGGCGATGGCAAAAGAAGCGCAGTTAGATGCCGCACAAGAAAATAAAATTGCTGCGTACGTAAATTGGAAACTGCAACAGCAGCAGTGACATGGATCGCAGAAAGTTCGTTGCCATGATGAGTGGAACAATTGCGTTAAGCTCAGCAGGAGCACTTTCATCGTTTACCGATATCTTACCGGAGACAGACACCCGAACGCCTGTTTTGTTTGTAGGACATGGTTCTCCGATGAACGGCATAGAAGACAACGCGTTTTCACAGTACTGGAAAAAGTTGGCAACAGAAATTATAAAACCCACAGCCATTCTGTGTATTTCAGCTCATTGGCTTACGAAAGGAACTTTTGTTACGGCAACTGAAAAACCTTCAACCATTCATGACTTCGGCGGGTTTCCTGATGAACTTTTTGCTGTTCAATATCCTGCACCCGGACATCCCGAACTGGCAAAAGAAACTGCTGAATTAATTACAAATACAACCGTTCATCTGGATTCAGATTGGGGGATGGATCACGGAACCTGGACCATTTTGAGACACATGTACCCGGAAGCAACAATTCCTGTATTGCAATTAAGCATTGACTTTTATCAGGGAGCTCAATACCACTTTGAACTTGCAAAGCAACTTTCATCGTTACGAAAGAAAGGAGTTCTGATCATCGGATCGGGTAACATGGTGCATAACCTCGGAATGGTAGCATGGGACAAACTCAACGAACCATTTGGGTTTGATTGGGCACTCGAAATGAATGAACTTTTTAAAACCAAGATTACAGAAAATGATCATGCTTCGCTGATCAACTACCAGTCTCTTCATCCGGCAGCAATGAAAGCAATTCCTTCACCCGATCATTATCTCCCGTTAATTTACACGCTTGGATTAAAAAATGACAAAGATTCAGTTTCCTTCTTCAACGACCAAGCAATGGCGGGATCACTTACGATGACCTCCGTTAAGTTTAGCGAATAAATTCAGTTTTCGATGGCACATGTCTTCTCAACGCTAAAAGTTATAGATCTTTCAACAGTACTTGCGGGACCGTCAGTTACAACATTTTTTGCAGAACTGGGTGCACGTGTGATCAAAATAGAGAACAAACGAATGCCTGATGTTACCCGTAGCTGGAAACTTCCTTCGGAAGATCCGAAGTCAGGTGTATCGGCTTATTTCTCTTCAGTGAATTACAAAAAAGAATACCTGCAGCTTGATCTTCGCAATGAGGAGGATTACCGATATTTTCTTGAACTTGTAACCGATGCGGATATACTTGTATCAAATTTCAAAAAAGGAGACGAAGAAAAACTCGCAGTTACCGATAGCATTTTAAGAACGACAAATCCAGGACTTATAATTGGAAAAATAAGTGGGTTTGGATCCGAAAGTGACCGGGTTGCGTATGACCTCATCCTACAGGCCGAAACAGGATTCATGTCGATGAATGGTACTCTGGAAAGCGGTCCGGTCAAAATGCCCGTTGCCCTGATCGATGTACTCGCAGGACATCACCTTAAAGAAGGATTATTGGTAGCCTTATTGGAACGTGAGCAAGGCAACGCTGTAAAAACTGTATCTGTTTCACTTTACGAAGCTGCGGTGTGCAGTCTGATGAATCAGGCATCGAATTATCTGATGGCCGGTCAAATTCCACAGCGTATGGGCAGTTTACATCCCAACATTGCTCCTTACGGAGAGATTTTTAAAACAAAAGATGAACAAGCAATCACTCTAGCAATCGGCAGCGACGCCCATTTTGTTAAATTATGTACTGTCCTAGGCGTCAAAGAATTGCCATCAGACACGCGGTTTGTATCGAATACGAAACGTGTACAGCATAGAGAAATCCTCTTCAAACTTTTAGCAGAACCAATTCTCCTGCGTTCGGCTGATGAACTTCTGGAATCTTTACTTGCTGAACATGTTCCGGCAGGAAAAGTAAAGAACCTGGCCGAAGTATTCTCCAACAATGAAGCGCGCGCACTCGTGAAAGAAGAAACAATTGACGGGCAGTACACAAAACGGGTAAAGAGCGTAGCATTTAGACTATCCTGAGTGGTATATACTTCTCATACCCACTATATCTCCTCATTCAATGGAGACATTCAATCAAAACTGATAGAGTTTCACTCCTTTTTAAAAAAACATTTGCCTGATGCATGTGAGGAAGTGATCAGCTACAACATGCCCGCCTTTAAATTAAAGCATGTGATCGTTTACTTTGCTGCACACAAAAAACACATTGGGTTTTATCCCACATCAAAACCAATTGAAGCACTAAAAGACGAACTAAAAAATTTCAACTATAGCAAAGGTGCAATTCAGTTTCCGTATGATTCACCTCTACCGGAAGTCCTGATCAAAAAAATTATTGATTTTAGATTGAATGATTTAGGATTTTGACCTTGCAGCGCGCAGTCGTTCCTCTATCTTCTTAGTGACCAGATCGAACAATAATTTGGCATCTCGTTCTTCCAGTTTCCTCCCAAATCTTACAATTTTACCCTGATATTCAAATTCCAGGCGTTCTCCTCCGGCAATCCATGGCGAAGATTCCCAAACGGATTGAAACGAACCTTCCTTCGGATTTTGAACAGCCATTTTTTTGATATTTTCAAAATAGTAGGGAACAGACCTGCCGTAAGTTCTGATCGAGCGTTTGTAGTTTAGCGCCACCTCATCTATCTTGATTAATTCTTTTCCCCACAGAATCCATAGAAACGTTCGCGTAACTTTAATAGCGTAATACAGCCAGAAAGCCAGGAAAACCCACAAGACAATCTGTTCCTTTTCAGAAAGCTTAAGAACAGACAAGGCCCAGACTGAGGTAGCACCAATTACCATCCACATTGAAAGCCACGCTCCCATGAGTCCGGTAATGAGAGTCTTTTTCTCAGGAAAGATCACGATAGTAGTCCGGTTCTTGTCCTCTACGAAGTTGATTCGTTTGCCGATCCATTTCATTTTGCAAAAGTAATCAAGAAAAAATGGCCGGTGGTGTTCCGGCCATTCAAAAGAATTATGAAGAAAGTTTATTCTTTTACAATTCGCTTAGTAATCTTATTTCCATCGATTTCAGCCTCGATGACATAGATCCCCGAAGACAAACTGGACAAGTTCAACTGCATGTCTACAGCACCTGAAATCATTCCGTAAGAACGTGCCGACAGAACTTTTCCGGATACATCCATCAATTTCATACTTACCTCACTTTCGTTGTTCAAATTGAGAACTACTGTTGCCTGATTAACCGCAGGATTTGGGAATACTTGCATTACCGCATCCGGCTGTTCAAGCTGAGCAACAGACGCCACCTGTGTTCCGGAAACAAAACCATTCGATACCGCCTCAGAAATTGTGGCCTTTCCAGCATTGTCGATGCGGCCATTCGGTGCAATAAGCAAACCTATCACATGCATATTTGTCTCGTCCCAAGCAGCAGGCAATGTAAACGAGAAGTTGAACGTGAACAAATCACCTGAATTTACAGTGGCTGGAAACGCAGAGGCAAACCCTGTAAAGCTTGGCGCTATTGCTCTCGCAACATGGTCGTAGGTCATTTGAGCGGCGGGCACCGGATTGGGAAGTGATTCATAGCCTCCCATTACGCCATTTGCTCCTCCTGCATAAGCATTTGACTGATTATACCCTGAACCTGTCCCCGTGACACCATCTTCTGTCAAGACACACGCAACTTTATAATTGCTGTTTGCTGCTGCCTGAAAATCAGTCGTTACGGACACATTCAAAACACGCGTCACCGGATCCCAGTTTGCACCATTTGAAACAAATGATACCGGAGGCGTTTGCAAACGCGCATAAAAATCGGGGCCCATTCCTGACGGATCGACGTCTGGTCCACGGTCTACCAATGCACTTGGGTAACCACTCACAACAGCACCTACACCTGCGTCATATTCTGTCACTGTCATTGGATCACTGTTGTGAACTGCGATACCCGCCCAAAACTGGCCATAGTTTTGCTCAAAAAGATCCATGTATACAGCTCCTCTCGGACACCACTGACACCAGGTACCTGTACCTTCTTCTCCTACGACCATTTTACCTAAGGCAGGAACAACAGGATTGACATTGATAGACATTGAATTGTCAGTCAGGTCATCATCTGCACCTCCATTTACATTCGTAATGGTAGCGGTTGCTGTATTGAGTCCGGGTACAAGTGTAACTTGAGAGAAATTAACCACGTAGTCTGCGAGAGACGCAATGCTTTGCCCTGTCACATTCTGCGTGTATTGTGTACCATTGTAGTCAAGCGTTACATCAAAAGAGTTAAGAACCGTAGTTCCCGCATTTATAATTGTTACTGACGGTGTAACGGCCTGGCTGGCAATATTGCCACCCATGTTTAGGCCCGCCATTGCAGCATTGAGGCTGAGTATGGTATACGGCTGTTGATCAAAACTTAAATCATCCACATAGAATTGTCCCCCTTGAAGTGGAAACAAGTCAAGTGAGGCAAGTGTATTCACACTATTTTGCCATACTCCGATGGAATTTCCATCGATGAACGCTTCCCATAAACCGAGTGTCAAATTGGCCTCTATGGTCAGTGTAAACCAAGTTGCCGGAGCATACGTTGCTACAGCCAATTCGGCTGTTGCCCCATCATCTATCGTAAGATTTCCGTTCACATCCATGTTTACATTGAGTGCCCACAACTGACCGATGGTTTGAGAACCCTGAAAATTGAAATAACAGGATTTACCAGACGTTACATAAAAATCAGCCTGAAAAGTAAACACCCCACTGTTGTACAATGGACCAAAATCCAGTACACAATCCTGTGGGCCACCTCCCGAAGCAGTTGAGTTGAAATAAATTGATTTGGTCCCTGAACTCGCCTGAGCTGTCGAAACGATCCCGTCCTCGGCTCCGCCCTCAGTTCCGCTCCAAGTAGTCCAAGATGTACTTTGTGGACCGAGTGCTCCGGTATTGTATGCTTCAAAATCGTCCGAAAACAACTGAGCAAAAGATGTTGTGCCAAGGAGAATCGCACCTAAGAGTAATAGTGTATTCTTTTTCATAAGTTAAGTATTGATGAATATTGAAGCAAAGGAAACAAAATGTTTCTCATTTAGCACAATTATTTTCCCTGCATCCTTGAATTCTTAAGTGAATTATTTAAAATAACGGAAATCCTGACCTTTTTTGATGGTGCGAACTGACTCAAAGATTAACTGAATGGTGTTTTCGACATCTTCTTTTCTAACCATCTCGACCGTGGTATGCATGTAGCGAAGCGGCAAGGAAATAAGTGCACTGGAAACACCTTCATTGGAATACGCAAATGCATCGGTATCTGTTCCTGTGGCACGAGAGGCTGCTGCACGCTGAAAAGGGATCTTGTTCTTTTCCGCTGTTTCAATGATAAGTTTCAAAAGGTTGTTCTGCACAGCCGGACCATAGGTCAGCACCGGACCATCTCCTGACTTTTGATCGCCATTTTCAACCTTGTCCACCATGGGTGTATGGGTATCGTGGCATACATCTGTTATGATGGCAACATCCGGTTTGATTTTCCTTGCTATCATTTCAGCACCTCTCAAGCCTACCTCTTCCTGCACTGAGTTCACAATGTACAAACCGAAAGGCAATTTCACCTTTTTTTCATGCAGCAAACGAGCAACCTCTGCAATCATAAAGCCACCCACCCGGTTGTCTAATGCACGTCCGACATACCGGTTTTTATTGAGAATCATAAATTCATCTTCAAACGTTACTACACATCCAACATGTACACCCAATTTTTCGACTTCCTCCTTGGAACTGCACCCACAGTCCAGGAAAATATTCTTCATGCTCGGCGTCTCCTCCTTCTGCTGTCGCATGTGAATGGCAGGCCAACCAAAAACCGCTTTTACAATTCCTTTCGGTGTATGGATATTGACACGCTTTGAAGGAGCGATCATGTGATCAGAGCCTCCATTTCTACGGAGGTAAATAAACCCATCTTTAGTGATGTAATGTACAAACCACGATATTTCGTCGGCATGCGCTTCAATCACAACTTTATAATCCGCACCCGGGTTGATCACTCCCACCACCGAACCATAGTTATCGGTAAAATATTCATCTATATAAGGTGTTATGTACTCCAGCCATAAGCGCTGGCCGTCCGATTCAAAGCCTGTAGGACTGGGATTGTTCAGGTATTCTTCGAGAAATCGTTCGGATTTTGATGTAATTGTTTTTTTAGTTTTCATACTTTCAACGCATTAGGGTTATGTTGCCTTTTATTATCGATTCTTCACCATCGATGCAAATAGCTTTCAGATAGTAGTCATAGACATCCGGATCCATCAATTTCCCTCTAAATGTTCCATCCCAACCTATCGTTCGGTCCGTTGACTCAAATACCATCTCTCCCCACCTGTCAAACACCCTGAACAGCAAGCCTTCGATCAGTTGACCACGCACGTACAGGACATCATTCTCATTGTCTCCATTTGGGGAAAAAGCATTGGGAACGAAAATATAAGGTTCTTCACAAATGAAGGTATATGCCTTTATCAAGACAGTATCCGAACGCACGCAAACGCCGTCACTTACCGAGAGTGTAAACAATGTCGTTCCCGAAATGCTTGCAGAAGTACTCTGCATGTTTGGATTCGATACGCCATCCGCGGGCGACCAGTTGTAATTTACCAGTCCGGAAGGCTGCCCGGAGAGTGTAACCGTACTGCCCACCGGAACATTGTATTCTGACGCAGAAGCAACCACACTCCCTTCGGGAATGCTACCCACCGCCACATAGATGGAATCCTCAACAATACATCCGTTCGATGCAGACGCTGTGACATAAATGTATTGAGAAACAGTGGGCAAAACCGTCACTACGGCGGAGGTACCACCGGAAACAATCAGTGAATCCGGAGACCAATCGTAGGTAAATGTGAAGGTAGAACTTGAATTTGTGGCGAAAATCTGCGTGGGCTGTCCAATACACAGGGAATCATTCCCACTGAGAGAGATCGAAGAACTGATAAAGGTCACAATAACACTGTCGATATCCGAGCATCCTGCATTTCCCGCAGTGACATAATACACGGTTGAACCGGTCGGTGTAATGGTAAGAACTGAATCTTGCAGATTCGAATTCAACGTGTCACTGAAATCCGCTGAACTCGACCAGATAAAGTAGTCCGCTGTCCCGAATGAATTGGCTGTAAATGTGACAGGGACAGGAGAACACAATTCCAGTGGTTCATCTGCACTGAGCTGTATTGCATCCGTTACAGTAATCGTAATTTCTGCTGTATCTGTAAGCAGACACACGCTGTCCGTAACGTAAAGATAGATGTCATATACGCCGGGAACGTCATAAGTAACGGTTGGATTGAATACTACAGAAGTCGTATCCCCATTGCCAAAATCCCATAGGTAGGAATCAGATTCCGTTGAAAAATTATCCAGTGTAACGCTAAACGTTGCACATCCGAGCGTTTGATCTGCAGAAAATTGAGCGTTTGGAATCAACTGAAAATCAAATTTGAAAAGAATGTTGTTGCAGTTCGTACTCAAATTGTCATTTGACCAGGCTCCGGGAGACGTTGGGAAATCTGAATAACCACCGCAACCGCCGCACACACTCTGGTAAACAACCCCATTCTTATCAAAACGTGAGGTTCCTCCATCAACATGTTCATCTGCCTGATTTCCACCGAGGTACGAACCGTACAATATCGCATCAAAACTTTTATCGATGACGAGAAGATAAAAATCAAACCCATCTGCAGGATTTTGAAGAAAAGCATTCGATGTTACCGGCATGCCATTCAATGGATTGCTCTGAAGAATGTTGGCACCCCAACCGGAAATATACATATTGCCGCAGATATCAACCAGAAAGGCAGAGGGAGAAATATTGATTGCAGCATTGCCGTTGCCAAAAATTGTGGATTTTAAGTTTGTGGTAAGCGTCGGATCCAATTTGATCACAAACTGACTACTCCCGGGAATTGAAAAAGCGGCATTGTTGACAGGAAAAGCTCCACCTGCGGATTGCCCAACCAAAAATACGTTATCGTTCCGGTCGATCTCCACAAAAAATGTCTGATCGTAATTTGACGTTCCAATATAAGATGCCTTAATGATCGACGAGGCTGCAGGATTCAGTTTTACAACAAATCCATCCGTTTTACCTCCATTGTAGGAAGCTTGCCAGGATCCCGCAGTGCCGGGCAAGTCATTGGAACTCGTACCTCCGGCAAAGAGCACATTGGAACTTGAATCGATCTTCACAGAATAACACGCATCGTTGTTGCTTCCTCCGTAATAGGTAGACCATACAAGCGTCGAGAGGTCCGGCGTCAGTTTGAATACAACTCCATCCTGATTTCCTGCATTCACTCCCTGAATCGCATTGAGAACCGGAAAATCTACGGAACGTGAGCAGGAGGCAACAAGACAATTTCCCTGAGGATCGAGCATAATCTCACCTCTGAACTGGTCTCCGTAATTGGATGTTAGTGAATCATAGGCGGCCACAGATGCATAAGTTCCTGAAGAAACCAGAGTATTGATGCCGTCGTTTGCCGTACCCCCCATGTATGTTGAGGCGAGGAGGTTGTGGCCATTCGAACTTAACTTCGCCACATAGATGTCCGTCCCCTGATTCGTAAAGTAAACTCCGTTAAAATAAAAGTTTGAATTCGGGCTGCCACCTGCATGTGCACTCTGATACCCGTTCACAATCGGAAAATCCGTACTTGAAGTGGCACCATACACATACAGATTGTTCTGTTGATCACAAATCAAACTGTTTGCCGTCTCTGTACCTTCGTCTTGTCCCCCACCTCCTAGATACGTTGACCATAGCATAGTTGCTCCATCCGCAGAATATTTGGAAATAAATACATCCGTGATGCCGTAAGTCGGATTTACGGGTACTGTAAAGTTGGAAGAAACATCAAAAGCGAGATTATCCGGCATCGGATATGCATTTCCATAGACCGTTCCTCCGGAATAGGCGGTACCGTCATATCCATACGTGGCTGTCATTCCAAAATTATCCGACACAGAACCGGAGTAAGTTGCAAAAACAAGCACAGGATCTATGATCAAGGGGAACAAAGCATCGTATTTACCCAATTCAAAACTTAACTTATTCTCTGTCAATGCAAATGCACACGTAACCTCTTGAATGTTGCCGTGAATGATCTGGTAGGCATACGGCTTCTGCTCAATAATTTCACCAAGGTCTGTGGAAACCACCAAATTGCCCTTATCATCCAGGCGGATCTTCTTGTGTCCCGCGTAATTCATTTTAATCTGGCGTGGATCACTTCCGGGTAAAACATGGAATTCATACTTCAGATGAAATTCATCTTCAAGTAATTTCAAGTCGATTCCGTTATAGAATTCTCTCAGATAAGCCTCCTGATAGGTATGTACGCGGGAAGCCCAGCGAACCTTATCGTTTCCAATAAAATAATTGTAGTAATGTTCAGATTTTAGATTCTTTTCAAGAACTTCAACCTTATTCGCTCCCTCAAAATTTAGGTGAACAACTGTTTGACGAATTTTCGCTTCAACAGAACTATTCTCGGGATGGTCGTGTGCCTTGTGCAGGTTAGAAAAATCCTGAAGATGAAAAACAAATTTCCCTTGCTGAACCCATAGATTTCCACCGGAAAATGGTGCTTTAAACAACACTTCTTTGTGCCATTGCCCCTTGTTTTCTGTAAATGCGCATCTTTTTTCATGCGTGTAGCTGATCTCCTGAGCGTTGAAAACAGGGATCAAAACATACAAAGCACAAACCAATAGGAGGAATCTCATGTGTTCAAACTTCTCACTAAAATAGTTCATTTTCATTGATGAACAATAGTTGATTTCGTAACCTGTCTTATCAAAAATAACTATTTTCGTAGAAGTCCCTTAAGTGACGTACGTTACCAACTAAAATATGCAACAAAACAACCGAATAACAACACTTTTTGGAATCCAGTACCCTATCATTCAGGCAGGAATGATCTGGTGTTCCGGTTGGCGTCTCGCTGCCGCCGTTTCGAATGCAGGAGGATTGGGCATCATAGGTTCGGGGTCGATGTATCCTGATGTTTTAAGAGAACACATCGAAAAATGCAAGAATGCCACAGAACGGCCTTTCGCAGTAAATCTTCCGATGTTGTACCCGAACATTGAAGACCATATCAACAGCATTATTGAGATGAAGGTACCAATCGTATTCACCTCCGCCGGCAATCCAAAAACCTGGACTAGTCACCTCAAGAATCATGGTATCAAAGTCGTTCATGTAGTTTCCAGTTTAAAATTTGCCCTCAAAGCTCAAGAGGCCGGAGTGGATGCTGTCGTGGCAGAAGGATTTGAAGCAGGCGGACACAATGGCCGTGACGAAACAACAACCATGTGCCTGATACCTCTGGTCGCATCCGAACTTGATATCCCACTCATTGCTGCCGGAGGAATCGGTACCGGAAGAGGGATGCTTGCTGCTATGAATCTGGGAGCAGATGCCGTACAGATTGGCAGTCGTTTTATTGCAACTCCTGAATCAAGTGCTCATGAAAATTTCAAACAGCGTGTGATCCACACTCCGGAGGGAGGCACTCAACTGACGCTAAAAGAACTAACACCTGTTCGATTGATCAAGAATGAATTTTATGAAGAGGTGGAATCGGCCTATTCAAACTGTGCAAGTACACAGGAACTTCAAACTTTGTTAGGCCGCGGCAGGGCAAAAAAAGGGATGTTCGAAGGAGACCTGGTAAACGGCGAATTGGAAGTTGGACAGATTTCAGGCTTGATGAAAGAGATAAAGCCTGCAGGCGACATTGTCAGGGAGCTCATTACTGAATTTCGTGAAGCCCTTGAAGAACAAAAACACGCTAAATTTCAATTTTAATGATCACTTTCGACCGATTTCACCTTGACAACGGGTTAACCGTTCTTTTTCATAAAGACATCACCACTCCTATGGCCGTTGTGAATACGCTGTACGATGTCGGTGCACGGGACGAACAGGAAACGAAAACGGGCTTTGCACACTTGTTTGAACACCTTATGTTTGGTGGTTCAATCAATGTTCCTGATTTCGACTCTCCCCTCCAAATGGCGGGTGGAGAAAGCAACGCCTTTACCTCGAACGACATAACCAACTATTATAACGTATTGCCTGCAAAGAACATAGAAACAGCATTGTGGTTAGAATCCGACAGGATGTTGTCATTGGCATTTACACCGAAAAGCCTGGAAGTACAAAGAAGCGTGGTAATTGAAGAATTCAAACAGCGTTACCTCAATCAGCCTTACGGGGATATTTGGCTTGAACTCCGTCCTCTGGCTTACACTACGCACCCATACAAATGGGCCACTATCGGTAAAGAAATTCGACACATTGAAGAGGCAACCATGGAGGATGTGAAGTCTTTTTTCCAAAAACATTACAATCCAGCCAATGCAATTCTCTGTATCGCAGGTAATTTTGAACTGGAAGAAATAAAACACCTTGTCCAGAAATGGTTTGGGGATATACCCGAAGGAATGAAGCCTGCCCGAATTCTTCAGGCGGAACCGGAGCAAACTGAATTCCGTGAAAAAACAATTGAACGTAAGGTTCCGGTAAATGCTTTTTATTATGCATTCAAGATGCCTGAACGAAAAAGTGAAGGGTACTATTATGCCGATGTACTTTCCGATGCACTGGGAAGAGATAAGTCTTCTCGCTTGTATGTTGCATTGAAAAAAGACCTGAAACTGGTCAGTGAGATTGGAGCGTACATCACGGGCTCACTTGATGAAGGCCTGTTGGTTATTTCAGGAAAGTTAAACGACGGAGTATCATTCGAAGAACTGGACAGCGCCTTGTGGAAAGAATTAGACGCCATGCGTTCAAAAGCGATCCCTAAGTCTGAACTTGACCGGTTGATGATTAAAATCAGAACAGCTCGTGAATTTCAGGAACAAGGATTGCTCAACCGAGCCATGAACCTATGCATTTTTGAACTGTTGGGCGATGCTGAAGGAATAAATATAGAAAAACAAATCTACGATGCTATCGCGCCTGAGCATTTACAAGAGGCAGCAATGGGATTATTTCGCAAAGAAAATTGTACATTATTAAAAGTTAAAGCACTGCTCAATGATACGCATAAATAGGACGGACCCTCCCGCTTTGTTGCCAATAGATCGAATTGATTTCATACACCCTGAAATTCACTCTATTGGTGGTGCTGCGAAATTGTTTCACATGGACAAGGTACCGAACGAAACCAGCCGGTTTGACCTCTATTTCGATGCTGGAACAATTCGAGGTGCCAAAGCTGTAGCCTCCATGGTCAATGGGTTGCTTCTCAGTGGAAATAAGGATTGGAAGTCGGTGGATATTCAGCAAGAAATCGATAATCTGGGAGGATATTACGATTCGGGCATATCACACGAAGACGCATATATCTCTGTGCATGCACTTAGAGAAAATGTTTTGCCTATACTAAAAATAATCGTCAGTGCGCTGGAGCAGTTACGTTTTGAGGAAACAGAAATTGACGAGCTGATTCGGGAACGAAAACAAAAGTTGAGAGTAAACCATGAAAAGGTAAACTTCCTTGCTCAAAGAGAATTTCAACAGAAGCTTTTCAATGGAACCAGCTACGGACATGTACTCGACGAGCAGGACTATGATGCAATTGACCGTCAACAACTTGTTGATTTTTTCGAGACACATTATTTGAAAGGATTGCATAAGGTGGTGGTCATTGGAGATTTGAAAGCAGAGGAAATTGAAGAAATTATTTCACTCCTAAAACCTTACTCCAAAGAGAGCGTTCCATCCCATGAAACAACTTTTAAAAACCAGGCCGGGACCTTCAAAGTTGAAAAACAGGGTGCGATTCAAACTGCCCTCCGTGTGGGAAGGATTCTTTTTAACAAGACACATGAAGACCATTTGGCTTTTCAGGTATTGAATACCATTTTGGGAGATTATTTTGGAAGTCGACTCATGTCTAACATCCGGGAGGACAAGGGATTTACCTACGGAATCGGTTCGATGCATGCAGAATTGTATAAAACAGGATATTTCTTAATTGCAACAGAGGTAGGTAGAGATGTGAGTGAGGCTGCACTCAACGAAATCAAAACAGAATTAAAAAGATTACAGGAGGAACCCGTGTCTGTCGAAGAGCTTGAACTTGTTAAGAACTACATGTTGGGACAATTGCTCAAAAGTGCAGATGGTCCCTACTCAATGATGGATCTTTATTTGAATGTGGAAGCATATCAGTTGGACTTTGAATTTTACAACAAATCGATTTCAACCATTCACGCCATCACTCCGGAAGAGTTACAGGACCTCGCGAAAAAATACCTGAATTGGGAAGAGATGACTATAGTCTCAGCAGGATAAATGAACTAAATTGGTTTTGGTTGCGTTAAAACTGAATATGCACAAGTTTTTACTCATCTGGATACTGTTGCTCGGAATGGGAATTCATGTGAGAGCATCTCATGTGATGGGAGGAGAACTGACATGGGAATTTCAGGGAGGAAATTACTTCTTTACACTCGTTTTTTATCGCGATTGCAATGGTGCTGAAGTCAATACAGTTTCAGAAACGATTCGGGTATGGAACCACCCGACACTTAGTTCAATAACACTTCCATTCATTTCCCGAACTGATATTTCTCCGACATGTACTCCTGTTTCTGGCGGTCCATCCCAGCTCAGTTGCGGTACAGGTGCCTCAGGAGGCAACGGTATCGGTGCCATTGAAAAGATCGTATACCGAAGTGGTCCGGTTGTTTTGAATGGCACACCTCCGGCATCCGGATGGGTATTTACTTATGAAAATTTCTCAAGAAGCAGTGCGTTGACGAACATTGCAAATCCTTCATCTTACGGTATTACCATCGCTGCAAAAATGTATGCCATCCCGGGAAATACACAAACTGATTCATCGCCTAAATTTTTGCAGGAGCCCTATTTTGTGAGTTGTACCGGAGAACCTTATGTGTACAATATGAATCCTGTCGACCCTGACCTGGATTCTCTGGCCATTTCCTTCGGAGTTCCATACAACAACTTTCCCAGTGGCACCTACAATCCCCCATCCAATCCCACTCCAGTGCCATTTGAAAGTGGCTTCACCTACTCGTCTCCTACACCCAATGCATCTGTAAGCACAGGAAGTTTTCCTGCTCAGATCAATCCTGTAACCGGAGAATTAACCTTTACCTCTACGCTATCCGGAAATTTTGCAGTTAAAGTACTCGTAAGAAGTTTCAGGTACGGTGTTTTAATAGCAGAGGTAGAGAGAGAGATGCAATTGGTTGTACTTGCCTGTGCCGGATCAAATACTAAACCTCTGATCGCTCCTCCTTTTGCCGGTGGAACAAGTTTCTCTACGACCATTAACGCAGGAGATCCGGTAACGTTCAATTTACAATCCTCAGATATTGAGCTTCTGCAAGATGGAAGTCCTCAACAAAACATTCTCAATGCTTCAGGCCCCATGTTTGGAACAGGTTTTACCTCCACAACAGGATGTGCCATTGCTCCCTGCGCAACTCTTTCTCCTGCGCCAACCATTTCCGGAAACCAGGGAGTAGCAACTGTTTTTAACTGGCAAACAACTTGTGATCACTTGCTTGGTGCAGACGGCTATGCCCTCGATGCAGTGCCTTACAATTTTGTTTTCAGAATCCAGGATAATTATTGTGATGTCCCGAAAGTGTCCTATGCCACTGTTACAGTGAACGTACTCAATCCGGGTGTTATTCAGGCACCACAAATTTCTTGTATTCAATCTGATCAGAATGGAGATGTGACCCTGCAATGGAACTCCGCAACCGATCCCGGAAACACCTTCGTGGCTTATCAGATGTATTCTGTTCAAAATGGGTTGCTGGCGACATTGCCCGGAATTGGGACAACGAGTTGGACAGATCCTGCTGTCTTGCAACAAAATAACTATTACCTCGCTGTCGTTTCGGGATGCAATGGGAATACATTACGATACAGCGATACGTTGTCAAATATTTTCCTTGATATTATCAATCCCTCCGATGGAACCGCCGTTCTGAACTGGAATGATCCACTGGCTGAACCAACACCCGGAATGAATGAGTATTCCCACATTTATCGGGAATATCCCGCAGGAACGTGGAGTTTAATTGACAGTGTGCCTTATGGCACAAACCAGTACAGGGACACGATTACACTTTGCTCAGCATTCTTGAATTACCAAATTGTACTTCCCAACCAACCCTGTGATTTCATTTCAAATACCGACGGGGATACTTTTGAAGACATGCTTACTCCATATATTCCCGTTATCTCCTCAGTGAGTATTGATACACTAAGCAACGAACTTGAGATATCCTGGAATCAAAATGCCGCTGAAGATACCTATGGTTATGTCATTTACACTTATGATAACGGCGGGTTTTTAATTGAAATAGATACGGTTTGGGGGAATACACTTACTTCGTATTCCTACCTTCCCGATATTACACAAGGCCCATTGTCCTATACCATCGCCGCATTCGACTCTTGTTACACTACAGCCGTTCCGCCGACATTTCAAACATCTGCAAAAGCAGAAGTACATACCACCATGTTTCTCTCGCAAAGTTTAAATATTTGCGATAAGGAGGTCACGCTGCAATGGACGCCTTATGAAGGTTGGGATGATGATGTTACCTATGAAATTTATGGAAAGACAAATTCAGCAAACTACGCAGTCCTTGGTCAGACTTCTAATTTAGAATTTACTGTTTCCGCAGAACAACTTCAGGAATATTGCTTTTTCATCAAAGCAATCTCTTCAGACGGAACAAAATTCTCCTTTTCTAACAGCGTTTGTCTTACTGTCATTGCCCCAACTCAACCTGCATTTCATTACTTGAAAAACGTCACTGTAGTTGGTGAAAAAATATCATTAGAACATTGGATCGATGCCTCGTCAGGTGTCACCGAAATCTCCTTTGAGCGACTCAATGAAGACGGAGCATTTGAAGAGATCGCCCGCGTACCTGTAACCTCGAATACAGTGAATTATCTGGATTCATTGGTGGAAACATCAAAATTCAGCTACACGTACAGAGCTCGAATTATTGACAGCTGTGGGAGCCTTGGCGTGGCATCAAACAGTGCACAGAGCATTTTACTGAGAATTCAAAAAGATGAGGTCAAACTTCTCACCTACCTCGATTGGAATCCCTATAGTGTTTGGGATGGCTCGGTCGTTGCCTACAGAATTTACCGCGATACAGGAACCGGATACAGCAATCCGCCGCTCGCACTATTGCCTCCCACTCAATTCAGTTTTGAAGACGACCTGAATGCGGTTCAATTCAATGGCAACATTTGTTACTACGTTGAAGCATTGGAGGGAGACAACATTTACGCCTCCCCACAATTAAGTGCTTCGAACGAAGCCTGTGAATTGTTTGAACCCATCATTTACATACCGAACGCCTTCACTCCGGAAGGAATCAATCCGATCTTTAGACCCATACTCAGTCTTTTTACACCTGAAAACTTTCAATTCAGTGTCTTCGATCGGTGGGGACAAATCATTTTTGAGACCGAAGACCCAAATTCTGGATGGGATGGACTTATCCAAGGAACAAACATCCTGGCTGCCACAGGAACCTACCTGTACATGGTTCGGCTGTCCGATGGTCAGGGCAACGAAATCATCCGACGAGGCTACGTTTCTCTCTTAAAATAATGAGGCTAACACCATAACAAGAACTCAGTCGGGCAGCACAGCTATATATACTCTCCATCCGATTGCTTACCTTTGAATAGTGCAGCGGATTCTAATCATACAAACAGCATTTATCGGTGACGTCATTTTGGCTACTCCTGTGGTCAGAGAATTGAAACGCTTGTTCCCTGAATCTTCAATTGATGTGCTGGTAAAGAAAGGCAATGGCATCCTTTTGTACAACAATCCATCGGTTAGAAAAACACACGAGTTTGATAAAGCTTCCGGGAAACTAAAAGAACTTTTTAGACTCGTCAAAGCCATCCGTACCGAAAAATATGACCTCGCAGTCAATTTACATCGGTTCGGAAGCTCCGGAATCCTTACCATTCTTTCGGGCGCGAAAAAAACCATTGGTTTTTCAAAAAATCCATTTTCACTCTTTTACAGTAAACGCTTTCCTCATTCAATGGATAAGGGTCAGCATGAAGTTGAACGAAACCTCAGTCTGATCAAAGAGTTGGGTGCATTGTCAACCTGTCGACCGGAACTTTTTCCTGATAAATCAGATTTTGAAAGGACGGAACGCTTTAAAAAAACTCCCTATTTATGCATGGCACCGGCCTCTGTATGGTATACAAAACAATTGCCTGAGGAAAAATGGATTGAACTTTTAAAACACAAAGCGAGCGAGGCCAAGATCTACCTTTTGGGAGGACCAAACGACATTGCGCTCTGCGAGAGGATCATGGAGGCAAGTTCGGTGAAGAACATTGAAAATCTTGCTGGTCAACTTTCACTTATGGAATCCGCGGCGCTAATCAAAGATTCCGTGCGAACGTATGTCAATGACAGCGGTCCCCTACATCTCGCTTCAGCCATGAATGCTCCTGTGACAGCATTCTTTTGCTCTACCACACCGTCATTTGGCTTTGGTCCATTGTCGGATGATTCTCAAACGGTTGAGGCTGCAGAAAAACTCCCTTGCAAACCCTGTGGATTGCATGGATTCAACACTTGTCCACAAGGTCATTTTAAGTGTGGGAGGACTATTTCAATTACATAGGACAGAGTCGCAATATTGAAGAAAAGTAAAATGACCTTAAAGTGCGCAGGCAGCAAGAAAATCTGCATGCATAAACGGAAAGTAACAGAATACAATCTTTCGATCCTACATTCGAGAGAGTAGAGTTTTTTTTCAATCCGTATAATTCATCACAAAATCTTCCATAAGGTATCCATTCCCGATATCGATGTCCTCGGTTCTTTCAATGGTAAACCCTAACCTTTTATAAAATGCAACTGCAGGGTTAAAACGATTTACATTGAGTGTTAGTGTATGTAAATTTTCCTCTTTGTGCCTGAAAATAGCTTTTTCCACAAGTTTTTTTCCGTAACCCTTTCCTTGAGACTGAGGTAAGACATACAATTTATGGATCTTGAGAACACCCTGATCAGGATGATTTAATTCAATGCCCATAAATCCAACGGGCTTGGGATCCTCAATGATATAAAACTCATGACCGCCGGCTATCTGCAATTTCAATGTTTCAGGTGCATACATCCAGTCAAGCATGTACCGCAATTGATTTTGGGACAGAATCTCTTTAAATGTCGGAGGCCAGATGACCTCTGCGAGATCACGAATCAATTCAGCATCTGCAACGGTGGCCCTTCGAATGTTCATCAATTCTTTACAAACCGAACCTGCTGGATCTTTCCTTTGCGCTCAAGACGAATAAAATAGGATCCTGAAGCAAGATCGCCGACATACAGTGCCGCATTGTTTACCTGACGGGAAGTTACTTTACCTTGAGCGTCAATGATCTGAACCATTTTTGGCAATTCTTCCACCAACGTGAAGTAAACGTGGTCATTTGCAGGGTTTGGGAAGACATTCCAGTCCATTTCAAATTCCTGCTCTTCTGTTCCAACGGTAACCAATGCCAGTTTGACCGCCGTGTATGCATCCAGCTTACCCCATCCCCACTGGGTGCTTCCTGTCAACGGAATGACCCCTGTATAGTTGTCCTCACGGGCCGATTCAAGAACTATATTTTTGACCTGCTCAGCAGACAAGTATGGATTAGCCTCGAGAATAAGCGCCACAACTCCAGTAACCATAGGAGACGCCATGGATGTTCCTGAGAATTTTGCAAAAGGATATGTTCTTCCGTTAAAATTGACATTCTGAACAGAGGTTACAGCTACATCCGTAAACGATGAAATGGAGGATACAACGGCAACGCCGGGAGCCGAAATTTCAGGCTTCAAAACTTCGTCATACCTTGGTCCAATGCTCGAAAAGGACGCAATAGCCCCTCCGACAACAGATCCTCCGCCGGTGGTATATTGTGCTGTATATGCCGCTACACTGAGTAAACTGTTCGTACACGAGGGCTCACTGATGCCATACTTATTGTCTCCCGACACAGTTCCTGAACCCGAAACCATAAACGGCATACCCCAATTTCCAACATCGTTTGACAGCTCCGTGACATTCCAGAAATGAACCCGACCGGAAGGTGCGCGAGCTTTAAGCAAAACACGCAAAGAACTGGTATTTTTCACACGTATCCTCATCTGCGGACGTGCGTTCTGAGGATGAGCATTGTCCGCAGAAAGGTTGTACCAAATGGTATCCTGTGCTACCACCATGAAGGTATCGACATAACTTGTTGTTGTGGAAGTAGAATAGTAAGAAGTTTGAGTCAGCAGGGTGCTGCCCGTATTGTTGTAGACTTGCAATCCACATTCAAAGGTGTTGCCCGCCTCCCCCCATGCATGAATGCTCTGTCCCCACATATTTGGATTCGCATTGTAATCGTAAAAACTAATCATGCTTCGGATAGAGTCATTCACAAAGTCCTTTTTAATATGGAAATTCACGTTTCCATTGTTTCCTCCTGAATTGCAAAAGACAACTCCGAGCGCCGAGTATGCATCAATTGCCTGACTTAGTAAAGATGTTCCATCTAAAGTTCCCATGTGATAGAGTCCCCAACTCATATTTATTACTAGACGTTTGGACTCACTTACGGATTTTTGGTACATCCACTCCCACGCATCGAGCACGGCAGCTTCATCTACAAGGAATGTTGCAAACAGGAATTGTGATTCAAATGCCACTCCACGGTATGCTGTTCCTGCCCCACCTCCACCTGCAATACCGGCGACATGTGTTCCATGCGTTGCGTAGGAATATATATTTGAAGTGTCAGAACCTGCATCCAATAATTCAGGGATGGCAGCATACTCAGTCCCGTAGGTGTACCCAACAGGAGGCGGACCGGAATTCTTGTATTGATCCCACGCAGCCAAAATTCTCGATTGCTGAAGCAAGGTGTCGTAAAACATTGGTGAGGTGTAATCAAATCCCCAATCGGTCACACCTATCAAAACGTTTTTACCCGTATAACCCTGTGGTAGATCTATTCCCCTGTGCACACTGTCCGCACGTACGTCTTTGACGGCTCGGTCAAGTGAAGGTTTTATCTTTCCTGCGAGCTGCAAGCTTCTCAAGCCTTTAATGTGTTCGAGTTGGTCTATCAATTCTACAGGGATTCGAAGAGAAATAACCGATCCTATTTCGGCTCCACATACTATTCCTTTTGCAGCCAATTCAGAACGTAGAAAATGTTGGTCTTTTTCTCCGAGAAAGGAAAGATAGGTCTCTCCCTTAATTGTATGAAACGGAAAACGTGTCCGAAAACTCTCCGATAAATTCCCTTTACTTTTGCGAAGTTCTTTGCCTATCAGAATAAGATCACCCTTCGTATTCGAAGGAAGGATGACCTGGCTACTGACGCTTAAGGCCAGGATAATGCAGATATTCAATAAGGTGTATCTCATCGTGATAGGATCGCTTTCTGCAAAAATAGCAGAGTAAGCGGTAATTCCTATCTATTTATGAGTAAAATGCTCCTTGTCTTACCTCATTAACCCTTGCCAATTTTTCCTCCCGGCGCCGGAGAAGCAGGTTTGGAAGGTGCTGAAGGAGCACTTGGCTTCGATGGCGTTGAGGGAACTGTATTTGACGGTTTTGCCGGAGAAGCAGGCTGGGAACCTGATGGTTTAGAAATTGGTATTTCAGGAACTTCTTGCTTTTGACTTGCCGGTTTTTGTCCATCGACCTGTTGTGGTTTGGATATAGTTTGAGGAGTTGTTTCCGGTTTTGGGGCATCCTTTTTATTGCCAAGAGGATCATAATTTGGACGATCCGGGTTAACGTTTGGCCTTGGCAAATCGACTTTTGAGAAACTCAAGCCCTCTACCTGATCTTTTATCACTGGCCTTGGAGAAGGTGGCAGTGACAAATACGCCTGGTCGAACATACACCCTTTGATGTCGTCTCCACGTACGCCTTGCTCTTCGCATGTTCTGCGCGCAGTTTGTTGCTGGTCTGGAGTAAGGTCACCTACGGTACGGTGAACTTTGGGAAAACTCTCATCGGTGTAGGACGCAGTGCTCATTCCGGGAGAATAGTCAAACAATGATGTCGCTTGGGTTATACGGAACTGACGTGCGAGATCGCGTGCCATGAACGCGAGAAATTCCTTTTCCAGTTCATTGCTCGCCTGTTGAGCCGCACTGTTTCCAAATGTCGAGAAAGAAGCCAGTGAACGGTTGGAAGCGCCGCCATCAAAATCGTCGTTGCTCATTCCATTTGCATTGCCGAGCAAACCAGATAAACCTGCTTCAGAACAAGGGAAAAGTTGAACAGAGAGATTGATAAAATTCATATCCCAACCCCGACGCATCTCAGCCTGCACTACCTCGCCTGTTGGCCAATTGATCCGATACGTATTGTTAGTATATGTGATGGTACCACCGTGTTCCAGAAAATAAGCACCATTTCCAATCACAACAGATTGGCCATTCACCCTCAGCGCACTGGAACTGTTGGCATCCGGTTTTTCATTGGCGTACAAACAAACCCTGTCTCCGGAAACATTCATAGCAACCGCCGTGTTCAAGGAAAAGTCATCTCTTTGAGGCTGCTGACGCGTTTGAACTTCAAAATTTCCCGATGCGGATCTCGACAGAACAAATTCTCCTACTGTCTGGAAAGAAAACGATGCCCCATCAAACGAATTCAGGTGTGGATCCCCGTAGGATCTCCCGCTCTGAGGCCTGCAATCAGTGCGGTCACTTATTGTTCTGATACGTTCAGCCCTGTCACGGTCCGATTGCGTTTGATTTGAAGAATTTTCAGAAAGAGAATTTCGGTACGAACTTCGAACATTTGAAGGCACTGCCCTTAACATCTCAAAAGGAGTCAGATTCTCAGGGAATGTTCTGTCAGGGATTGCTTCACCGGAACTCAATGAAAGCAAACTTTGATGCAACCATGCACCTCGCACCGGATCCCAGTCCTGAAGAACTTTGGAGGAAGACGAAAAAGGTTCAGGGCTAGTTCGCTCCTGAGCAAAGGCCGCAGATGCACACACGAGAAAGAGCAAAAATGTATTTTTCGAGTTCATACTAATTTTTTTAGACGGGCTCCCATGAGCAAAAGATATGCCACTAACACCGATATAAGTTAGATTTATTTAAAGATAAAAAAAAATTGGAAAATTCGAGAATTATTTTGAACTTGCACAGGCATTTATCAACTATGAGTACAGCAACTACTGAAGGTGTACAAATCACTGTATCAGCGCGTTTTAGAGCGGATCTTTCGAATGTTTCCGAAAACCTGTTCTTTTTCAATTATCACGTGGAAATGCAGAACCACAACGGGTTCAATGTGCAATTAATTCACCGTGACTGGTACATTTTTGATTCCCTAAATGAACCGAGTTTTGTCAGCGGGGAAGGCGTAATAGGGGAACAACCCATCATACGACGGGAGGAGAAGTACAGTTATACCAGCGGGTGTGAATTGTTTTCCGAAATGGGCTTAATGAAAGGGTTTTATACGTTCAAGAATCTGGAGAACGGCAAACTTTTTCAGGTACACATACCCGTGTTTCAACTTATTTATCCGCCTCGTCTGAACTAGGAAAAATCTTGTTCTTTACAAACAGGACCAATACGCTCAAGGAAAGTCCAATGAGTACACCAAACCCTGTCCATTTTAACCAAGCGTCATTTGTTGTTTCAACCAGCGACTTTTCCCGAGCAAAGCTGTAAATGCTAAGGTTCGTTACGAGATCTGTTTGTTCCGTTTTAAGTGCTTCTCTTTCAAGAATCACACTGTCTTTTAACACATCAAAACGCTTCATTTGTTCAAGAGCTCTAGAAAGGTCTTTTTTGCGCTCATAGAGCAGTACAATGCCAGCGTTTGCGTCATTCATTGGTGGGACCATTAACCTTTGAGCAGAATACTTCAATGTTTTTGAATACCATTTCAGTGAAGAATCAAACTGGTTAGTTTCGAGATAAAAGACCCCAAGGTTATTCATGCTTTCTGCAATCCTACGGGTTGAACCCACCTTTAAATAGAGCTTGTAGGCTTCGATAAACAGGTCTTTTGCCTTTTCTGTTCGTTGCTCTTCAAAAGCTATAATACCCAGATTTGTCAGTGCTTGAGCCCGAATAAACCGTGCTTTCGATCTTAATCCGTAGCGTGCACTCTTCTGAAAATATTCCAGAGACAATGCTTTCTTTCCTTGTGCCTGGGCTATCTCGCCCAATACGACATACGCATTCGCGACAGCTTCGAATTTCTTGAAGTGCATCGACCGCCGTTTGTAATCATCCAAAAGTCCGCAAGCTTTGGAAGTATCTCCTGTCACCAAATAAGCCTGCGCAAGATTCACCTCTGCAAGAAAAGACGATGTAGGGTCGCTGGAGGATTTCCCGTAATTCAGTGATGTGAGGAAGGCCTGAATTGCCGATTCGGTATTCCCTAACAAAAGGTGTGCATTGCCAAGTTCATTGTAGGTTTCTGTCGCGAGCACCTCATCCCCGATCTTCACGAAATAAAATGCCGCCTCCTGAAGCAACCTGATCGATTCGGGATCCCCTTGGTTTCGGGCAAGGAACGTACCTAACGAACGTTTGCCTACATTCACCGCGAACTGATTGTTTTCTTCCATACCACGGGCAATCGTTCGCAAGGCATCTGTCCGAAGCGCAAGAAGATCTCTTCGAAGCAATTCATTCCAATTGAACACGGCCTTTTGAACCCAGCTTTGAGCGTAGGTAGAGGTACAGATCAAAATGATCGTTCCAAAATGAAATACTGATTTAATCGCCTTGTGCAAAGTATACCCGGATTGATTGCAAGGATAGGGAACAAATGCTACTTTTGCAACAAATTTCATAAGTATGTCAAACGCTATCTTTACTGTACCAGTTGCGAAAAATGAACCCGTTAAAGCCTATGCTCCGGGGTCTGCCGAACGAGCATCCTTACTCGCTCAATACAAAAAAATGTACGACCAGGCTGCCATCGATGTTCCGATGTATATTGGAAGCAGTGAAGTTAGAACAGAAGACAAAAAACCACTTTCAGCACCACACGATCACGCAAAGATTCTCGGCCATTACAACGTCGGATCTGCAGAACATGTTGAACAGGCAATAGCTGCAGCCTTGAAAGCCAAAAAAGCCTGGGCCGATCTCCCATGGGAAGACAGAGCCTCTATTTTCCTGAAAGCTGCTGACCTGCTTGCCGGACCGTTCAGAGACAGAATGAATGCCGCTACCATGCTGGCACAATCAAAAAATGTGTTTCAGACAGAAATTGATGCAGCCTGTGAATTGATTGATTTCTTTCGATTCAATGTGCAGTATATGACTCAGATCTACCGGGAGCAACCTGAGTCTTTGCCTGGCATGTGGAACAGATTGGAATACCGTCCGTTGGAAGGATTCATTTTCGCCCTTACCCCGTTCAATTTCACCTCTATTGCAGCTAATTTGTGTGCTGCACCTGCCATGATGGGCAATGTCATTGTCTGGAAACCAGCAGAATCGCAGATCTATTCTGCTCAGGTCATTATGGAGTTGTTCAAAGCAGCAGGGGTGCCGGATGGTGTTATTAACATGGTTACCGTAAGTGGACAGGTGGCAGGAGAAGTGATCTTCAAACACAAGGATTTTGCAGGCTTGCATTTTACAGGTTCCACCGGTGTTTTCAGAAAACTATGGAAGGACATTGCAACTAACCTTGAACTCTACCGTTCTTATCCACGAATTGTAGGTGAAACAGGTGGTAAAGATTTTGTTATGGTTCACAAAAGTGCAAATGCAGCGGAAGTTGCCACAGCTCTCTCACGTGGCGCATTCGAATTTCAGGGACAAAAATGTTCAGCTGCGTCAAGAGCCTATGTTCCAAAAAGTTTGTGGCCTGAAGTAAAACGCATATTGGTTGAACAAGTAAACTCCTTTAAAATTGGTTCTCCGGATGACACTTCGAATTTCATCAATGCAGTGATAGACAAAAAAGCCTTCGAGAAAATTTCAGGGTACATTGATTACTGCAAACAACAATCTGACGCCGAAATCATTACCGGTGGAGGATATGATGGCAGCAAAGGGTATTTCATCGAACCAACCACAGTGGTCACTTCCAATCCGGCCTTCCGAACCATGTGTGAGGAGATCTTCGGACCTGTACTGACTATTTATGTGTACGAAGATGACACTTACGAACAGACACTTGATTTAGTAGACAGCACCTCTGAATACGCTTTGACAGGATCCATAATCGCTGGTGACCGATATGCCATTCGTCTTGCGACCGAAAAACTGCAACATGCGGCAGGAAACTTTTACATCAACGATAAACCCACAGGGGCTGTTGTTGGTCAACAACCATTTGGCGGTGCACGCGGATCGGGAACAAATGACAAAGCGGGAGCGGCAATGAACCTTATGCGATGGGTTTCTGCCCGTACCATTAAAGAGACGTTTGTACCGCCAACAGACTACCGTTATCCATTTCTTGGCTAAGAAATTCCGATAATGCGCATGTTGTTTTGGAGATAATGGCTATCTTAGTCACTCTACATCATGACCAGAACAACACTTTCAGACGGCACAAGAGTCTATTGTCTCCGCAGACCAGAAGCCAAAATGCTTGACCATCACGTAGATGGTTATTTACAACATGGAATTAGCATTTCAGACAACGATGTCATTTTTGACGTAGGAGCAAACATTGGCATTTTTGGGATTCGAGCAATGCAAAAGGCAAAGAACGTCCGAGTGTATTGTTTTGAACCCATCCCGGATATTGCTGCCATACTTCAAAAGAATTCAGATCTGCATGGAGAAGCGCGCATGCATGTTTTTCAATGCGGGGTATCCGAAGATAACGGACAAGCAACATTTACCTATTTCCCGAATACACCGGCCTTATCCACATTGCATCCCGAACAGTGGGACAATGATCCCGGCGCTTTTAAAAGAGCTGTTAAAGGCACCATGAAAAATCCACCGGAGGGGATGAAATGGATGCGTTTGATCCCTCCTGTTTTTGCGGGTGTGATCGCTCACTTTTTGGTAAAAGGAAGCAAGCAGATTGCTTGTGAACTAAAACCCCTGTCTGACATCATTCGTTCAGAAAATGTTGACAAGATCGATTTATTGAAGATCGATTGTGAAGGCGCGGAATGGAGCGTACTTCAAGGCATAAGTGAAGAACACTGGCCGATGATTAAATCAATGGTTATCGAGGTTCATGACAAAAATGGACGTCTTGAACAAGTGAAGAGCCTACTTACGCAAAAAGGATTTACGTTCCTTCATGCGGAACGGGAGAAAGGCTTGGAAGACACTGCCATGTTTAATTTATTCGCACGAAAACAATGACACCGGGAACTGTTGCGCTCATAACTGTAGGCATTCTGCTCTTATCCAATTTAATCGGATTGATTTACAGCATGGTGGTTCTGAAAAGCAGCATATTTTCAGTTTTCAGAATTCAATCCAAACCCTACCGCAAAGGATTGTTTTCGGAGCGCATGCCTCTTTTCCTTCTGAATTTTGTTTTGCTTCTTGCCGTATCAGGTTCAGGAGCATATTTCCTGAGTGATTACCTGAGCTATGAATTGAACATTCCTTTAATTGTACTTCAGGTGATTCTTGCCTTTGTGTTTGATGATATCTGGTTTTACTTCTATCACCGCTGGCTCCATGAAAATAAGTTCATGCTAAAGCATGTCCATTCCATTCACCACAGGGCAACGACACCATTTCCACTGGAGTATCTGTATGGACACCCACTCGAATGGATGCTGGGGATGATCGGCGTACTGATCGCATTTGGGATTTTCTTTGTATTCGGTGGAATCAACGCGTTTGCTTTCTGGATTTTCGGACTGCTGCGCAACCTGCACGAAATACACATTCACTCAGACCTGGAACTTCCTGTGATCAGTAAAATCCCTTTTATCAGCACTACTAAACACCACGACGACCACCATTCTAAATTGAATGGCAATTACGCATCGACTTTTCACTGGCTGGACAAAGTCTTTAAAACAGAATTCAAGGATCAATGAGGATCGCTTTTGCCCTGATAACATTCATTTGTATGTCCTTTGTGCCGGCAGAGGAAAAGTACACGCTTACCGTAAAGATCATTGGGATTGAAAGCCAGAAGGGATTGATCGAGATTGCAGTGTACAATGATCCCAATAAATTTGCTCAGGTCGGAAAGACCTACCGCATGGTGAGGGTAAAACCCGAAGGCAATGAACTGGTCTATTATTTTAAGGATTTGCCCGCGGATGAGTATGCCGTTTGCATTTTCCATGACGAAAACGCGAACAAGGTCTGTGACAAGAATTTCATTGGTATCCCTACAGAGGCCTACGCCTTTTCGAACAACATCCGACCGAAACTTTCCATTCCGGACTTTCACGATTGTTCGACCTCTCTGAACAAGAACAAGTATTTTACGATTCGTATGGTGTACTAAGCTTCTTTATTTCAAACACTTGAAATAATCGAACGGCTCTAAACAATCATTGCACTGGTATTGTGCCTTGCATGCCGTACTTCCGAACAAGGAAATCATGCGCGTATTGCGCGATGTACAAAGCGGACAAGGGACCGTAGGCGGTTCGGCAAACAATACTGATTTATCCACTTCATTCTCAGGAGGGGCGATGCCATACGCACGCAACTTCTCCCTTCCTTCCTCCGAAATCCAGTCCGTCGTCCATGCCGGAGACAGCACCAGATTCACTTTTACATCTTCTACTCCTTCTTGTTTCAGCTTTGAAATGATGTCGTCCTCAATCGTTTTCATTGCAGGACAACCGCTGTAGGTAGGCGTAATAGTTATCAGACAAAGGTCCGCTTCCACGTTTACCTCTCGGACAACTCCTAAATCAATGATAGAGAGAACGGGAATCTCCGGATCAGAAACCTCGTAGAGCCATTTCCAGACCTGTTCGCGGGTTACCATTTCATGTTCGGATAGGCGCGCTGCATGTATTGCAACTCTGCCAGAATATATCCAAGATGTTCAGAGTGCATGCCATTTCTGCCACCTGAAAATGTCCAGTTGTTTTTAGGCACTTCCAATGTTGCTTCCTGAAGCACGGTATCTACAGTTTTTTGCCAATCCTTGCGGATTTCTTCCAGGTCAGGCACAACTCCCTTTTCGATCAATTCAAGGTCGTGCTCATCCTGAAGAAACAGCTCATCCGTGTACCTCCAGAGCGTATCCAGAGCATCCTGAATACGTTTGTGCGACTCTTCCGTTCCGTCTCCCAGTCGGATTACCCATTCAGACGAATGCCTCAGGTGGTATTTGGTTTCTTTCAGCGATTTTTCTGCAATTGCTGCGAGGGTGGCATCGGAACTTTTCTGTAGCTTCTCAAACAGTGGCAGCCTGTATGCATCAAAGAAGAACTGACGCATCATGGTCATTCCAAAATCTCCATTGGGTTGCTCTACGAGCAGTAGATTTTTGTACTCCCTGTCGAATCTCAAAAATGCAAGCGCATCGCCGTCCCGACCGTTTCCTTCAAGTTCTCCGGCGTAATTCAACAACGTGGTCGCCTGTCCTACAAGGTCCAGGGCAATGTTTGTCATTGCAATGTCTTCTTCAAGGATAGGTCCATGGCCGCACCACTCTGAAAGTCTGTGACCCAGGATCAAACTGTCGTCACCAATTTTGAGGATGTAATTGAATAGAGCGCTCATGAGGATCACATGTGTGAGATGCCATCAGGCACATCGTAAAACGTAGGATGGCGATAGACTTTGGAGTCTGCCGGTTCGAAAAGTGCATCTGCCTCTGTAGGATCCGATGCATGAATGTTTTTTGATTCAACCACCCAGATGCTTATTCCCTCAGATCTGCGAGTGTACACATCCCGGGCATTTTCAACCGCCATAGTTGCATCTGCGGCGCGCAGACTCCCTACATGCTTGTGATTTAAACCCGCTTTACTTCTTATAAACACCTCCCAGAGAGGCCATTCTTTTTTTGTCATACTTCCATTGATTTATCACGCACGCTGCCTTCTTGATCGTTTTTCAGCATACGCATTCGCAGCCTCTCGGACCCACTCGCCATTCTCTTTCGCCTTTCGACGCGCGTCAACGCGGTCCTTGTTGCAAGGTCCATTTCCTTTCACCACCTCCCAGAATTCATCCCAGTTGATCTCTCCATATTCATAATGGCCGGTCGCCTCGTTGAACTTGAGGTCCTTGTCAGGAACAGTCAAACCGATCAGTTCAGCCTGAGGAACTGTCACATCCACAAACTGCTGACGGAGTTCATCGTTCGTATGGCGTTTGATCTTCCATCTCATGGACTGTTCCGTGTGCTTGGAATCCGCATCATTGGGACCGAACATCATCAAAGCCGGCCACCAGAAACGGTTCAAGGCATCCTGTGCCATTGCTTTTTGCTCGGGCGTTCCGTTTGCGAGAGTACTCATGACCTCAAAACCCTGACGCTGATGAAAAGATTCCTCCTTACAGACTCTTACCATCGCTCTGGCGTATGGTCCGTAGGAACACCGACACAACGGAACCTGGTTCATGATCGCGGCACCATCCACAAGCCATCCGATCGCACCCATGTCAGCCCAACTGAGCGTCGGATAGTTGAATATCGAAGAATATTTCGCCTTTCCTGTATGCAGGTCATCGATTGTTTCTTCCCTGTCGGCACCGAGTGTTTCAGCCGCGCTGTATAGGTACAATCCATGTCCGGCCTCGTCCTGTACTTTGGCAAGTAAGACTGCTTTTCGTCTCAGGTTCGGTGCGCGCGTGATCCAGTTTCCCTCGGGCAACATACCTACAATTTCTGAATGCGCATGTTGTGAGATCTGTCGGATCAAGGTTTGACGGTAGGCCTCAGGCATCCAGTCGTTTGGTTCTATCTTGATGTCCTTGTCGATCTTTTCCTGGAATTTTCGTTCCAGCTCGTCCATATTTATTTCTTTCATAAGGCTTCGAGGTATGTATGCAAATTTAAACAATTCTCCGGCTTTTTCAACACCACATAAACAAACGAAAAAAGGGATGTGTTCGCATCCCCTTTCATTTTTTCATCGGCTACGAATTATTCGAATGGATCGGGCTTACCCTCCGCCTCTTCATAGAGACAAATTCCCTTTTTATACGCAAACAACATCCCTCGTTTGCCTTCATTGATCCCAATGGTATACCCTTGCGCCCACGAGTTCAAGTCCAGGTGACCTTCCTCCGAAAGTGTTGGTTTCGCCTCCAGCATGAGGCCTATGGCAAAAGTACCCGACAAGCTTCGCAGTGGAATTTTGAAATTTCTGATGTCTGAGATCCCTGCGTCTTCAATCTTGTGTTTGAATGCAAAAACATTCGGATCTCCCTCAGCAGTCATAGGAACCTCATCCTTCATCCCGGCATAGAGATATGCATTTCGAAACTTGAAATTGTTACTGGCTACTGCATGCACATACAGATAGCGGCGATCATTAAACATAAAAGCCGTTCCGACCACTTTTTTCTCAATCATCAAGACTCTTTTGGCAACCACCGTACCGCACACCTCGACATAGGGATAAAGCTCCTGAAGGTCTTGTGGCAACATTCCTTTTGCAGTACTTTCAGTTCCAGGGGACAGATTAACTTTTTCGCAAGAGAGTAAAATCCCTAAACCGACCGAAATACTGAAAACAAGGAACAGCGCTACTTTAAAAAACATCGATCTTTTTCTTTTCATGGCAATTCAATTTTAAAATTTGTTCAACTAAACTACCATCAGAAAAAGGCGTTTAAACGTTTTTTCAATCAGCAAGTCGAAAGGCTAAATGAACAGCAAAAAAGAAATGACACTCTTTTCGAAAGATCCTTTTTGTCATTTTTCGCATGTGCATCTTGTCACTCCCAATTCGCAAACTTATCCTTACTTTTGCCCGATAAAATCCTAAGGCATGACCCCACGATTCCATTCGCTTCAGATAAAGGAAATACGAAAAGAAACTGAGGATTCTGTATCGATTTCGTTTGAGGTTCCGGAGGACCTGAAGAATGATTATTCCTTTTCATCCGGACAATACCTCACTTTAAGACATACGATCAACGGGCAAGATACGCGAAGATCTTATTCGTTGTGCTCGGCACCTTTCGAGCAAGAATGGCGCGTTGCCGTTAAAAAAGTGGAGCAGGGAGTTTTTTCAACTTTCGCCAATGAATCCCTGCAGGCTGGAGAAACGCTTGAGGTCATGACGCCAACGGGAAATTTTGTGTACCGTCCCGATAAAACCGTTTCCAGAAACGTCGTTTTGTTTGCCTCCGGAAGTGGGATAACCCCTGTGTTCTCTATAGCCAAAACGATTTTGAAAGAGGAACCAGATTCGAACGTTACCCTCTTTTATGGAAACAAGAATTTCAATAGCATCATATTCAGGGAAGAACTGGAAGCGTGGAAAAATCTTGAAATGGACCGTTTCCGAATCATTCACGTGCTGTCTCGGGAGAGTTTAGGAAATGACATTCAGAAAGGACGCATAAACGACAGCAAAGCGAATGACCTGTATCGGGCTTTCCTGAAGGATGAAGTGATCGATGCCGTATACATCTGCGGTCCGGAAGAAATGATCCTTGGTGTAAAAGACAGTATGTTAGCCAACGGTGTTCCTTCTGAAAATATTCATTTTGAACTCTTTACAACACCGGGTCAGGCCAAAGAAAAGAAAAGTGCTCCTTCCAACGAACCAACCATTCATGCAAATGTTTCAGTAATACTCGACGGTGACACGTTGGATATCGCCCTGGACTCGTCCGGTGAAACCATTCTGGATGCAGCGCAGCGGGCAGGAGCTGACCTACCGTATGCATGTAAAGGAGGTGTTTGTTGTACATGCAAAGCAAAAATTCTGGAAGGCACTGCTCGGATGGATGTAAATTATGCATTGGAAAAAGACGAGGTTGAAGCGGGCTATATCCTGACCTGTCAGGCACATCCGACGAGTGAGCGGGTAGTTGTTTCATTTGACGAATAATAAGAGCATGGGATTATTTGGATTGTTTGGCAAAAAAGAAGAAAAAGGAAAACAGAGAAAGGGATTCCACCTTTTGACTGTTTCAGGAATCGAGAAACTCACCGAGGACGCCGTCAAAATTAGTTTTGAAGTGCCTGCAGAGCTCGCAGATAAGTATGTTTACAAAGCAGGGCAATACCTTGATGTTTCTGTCACAGTTAATGAAACCGAAGAGTTACGTTCCTACTCCATTTGCAGTGGACAGAATGAAAATCTATCCATTGGCGTGAAACAGCTGGAGAACGGAAAGGTCTCTGCCTGGTTGAATCAAAACGTGAAAACAGGTGACCAGCTGAGCATCTCCGAACCAAGAGGGAATTTTGTGTTGAACAGTGCAGCTAAAAAGATCGTTCTGATCGCTGCCGGAAGTGGGATCACGCCGGTACTTTCCATGGCCAAAGGACTGTCAAAAAGTGATGTTGAGACCGTTTTAGTCTACGGCAACCGTACTGAGAGATCCATCATGTTCAAAAATGAGATCGATGCGCTGTCATCCCTCAGAGCGATCTATTTTCTGAGCGGTGAAACAAAGGAAGGATACCGGTCAGGCCGCATCGACAAAGAAAATTTTACGGCCCTTATCAAAGAAGATCTGGACCTTTTGAAAGCAGATGGTTTTTACTTGTGTGGACCGGAAGGAATGATCAGTGAAGTCAGACAAGTGCTCGAATTCTTTGGCGTAAAGGCAGACAAAATACATTTTGAGTTGTTCACCACACCTGTGGAAATGACACCCGGAGCGACACACTCCGTTGCAGCATTTTCCGGCATCTCTCAGGTGACCGCGATACTTGACGGAGAAAAAGTACACTTTTCACTGGACGCCAAAGGCCCCACCCTTCTTGAAGCATCGGACAAGGCCGGAATGGATGCCCCGTATTCGTGTAAAGGAGGTGTTTGCTGTTCCTGCCGTGCAAAGGTTTTAAAGGGAAGTGCAGCAATGAACGTTAATTATGCATTGACCGATGAAGAAGTAGCACAAGGCTATATCCTAACGTGTCAGGCACATCCGACCAGTGAAGAATTAACCTTTAGTTACGATGACTAAGCGCCGGATCGCTGTTGTAGGTGCAAGCCGGGGCATCGGGGCCAGCCTCGTGAAACGGCTTAGTTCAGACAAAAACAATGAACTTCTTGCACTTGCCCGGAACACTGAACTTCTGAACACAGAATTCAGGGGAATGGAGAATGTTCACACCGGCTATTTGGATCTTTCTGAGCAAGTTCATGAAAAGGCAACAACACTTTTCGAAACGTTTGGAACTATAGATGTTTTGATCAACAATGCGGGGTATCTGGTGAACAAGCCATTTCCAGAACTTACCCATCAAGACCTTGCAAAATCGTACCAGACCAATGTGATTGGTGTCATGGAAACAGTTCAGGCGGCCCTGCCATTTCTCTCTGCGTCGAGTGCACATATTGTCAACATCAGTTCGATGGGCGGATTTCAGGGAACCGTTAAATTTCCCGGACTTGCCGCCTACTCCACTTCTAAAGCCGCCTTGTGCTCATTCACCGAACTTTTTGCAGAAGAATACAAGGAAACGAAGATCAGGATGAATTGCCTATGTCTCGGAGCAGTGCAGACAGAGATGCTGGAAGAAGCATTTCCCGGGTATCACGCCCCGATGGATGCGAATGAAATGGCTGAATTCATTTCCGATTTTGCGCTTCAGGGGCATCGCTGGATGAATGGGAAGATTCTTCCGGTATCACTCAGCACTCCTTAACTGGATTTAGCCTTAATCACCTCTACCTTCAGCGTTTATCTTTCGATGATTTGCAAAATATCTTATTTTTGAGATGGGTATGCGAAACAAAACTTCCGCTATTCACCCGATTTGGTTGTGTAAGCGCAGTTTTGTGGCGGTTATAAGCTAGTTATAACTAATTTATTATGATTACAAAGCAATTCATACAAGATTTTCTTCACAAAAAAAGTGATATTAATGATAGATTTATTGGTTTTAATTTTTTGTACAACGAGACAAAGGAAATCAAAGATTATAAAACTAATGGATTTGACGATACCACTTTGAGATGGATTAAGGAAAAAGGAGCAGACTTAAAGTCACGATTAACTTATCTACAGGAAATCGGTTCTACAGAAAATAATGTTATTATTGAAGAGAAAATCAATGTAATCGATGAATTATTCAATATTCAAAGTACAAAGAAAAGTTGGATTGAAACCGTAATAAAAATCCAGCAATCATATGGTGATTATTTAAAGGCAATGAAGGAGAAAGAAATAAAGTTTATTATTATTTCTGAAGCACCATTATTAAATTTTTCTAAAAACCAGTTTTC
>JBEGVI010000156.1:0-3064 GCA_041178485.1 Bacteroidota bacterium
TGTAGCGAGGACGAGAGTTGAACTCGTGACCTTAGGGTTATGAATCCTACGCTCTAACCAACTGAGCTACCTCGCCGGATGTTGTGCTAAGCGGGTGCAAATATAGCAGATATTTTCTCAAGAACAATTCGACTTCTAAAAAATCGACATCCACAAACATTAAAAATTAGAGTCATTATTATTGCAATCTTTCATGAATTGCTACTTTTGCATTCTGCCCAAATGGCGAAATTGGTAGACGCACCGTCTTCAGGTGGCGGCGCCGCAAGGTGTGCAGGTTCGACTCCTGTTTTGGGCACTTTTTTCAGGTCTTGTAACGGGATGTAGCTCAGTTCGGTTAGAGTACACGTCTGGGGGGCGTGGGGTCGCTGGTTCGAATCCAGTCATCCCGACAAAATCAGAAAAAAGCCTCCGAAGAGACTTTTCAAATTAGTATCTCGCTGCCTTCCACCCTTTTCGCATGTAGGGCTTTTGAAAGTTATCCGAAAGTTCCTTGTCCCAACCGATCAGATATCGTGTAAAGTCACTAATCTGCATGCTGTCCAAATTTCTCAGAGAATTCGTCATCACTTCATCAGGAAACATCGCGCTCAATTTTTCATGGTATTTCCTCTCAATCTTTTTATCGAAAGGAGTCACATACATGTCCTCTGCTCCAAATAAATGTAAAAATTCGTGCGCTATAACTGACGGATTCTTATAACTTACCACTGCAAATTCGACGTTTTTGTCACTGCTGGTGCTAAATGCAAATGATGCTTCATCCTTGTAATAATTGTTTACAAAATAAACCAACGCCACATTGTCCGTTTGGTGAATGTCCCTCAATCTTGCAATCAACCGTTCCTTGTTTCTCAGGTTATTTTTAGTTCTTGTAGATTTGGAATTGTCTTTTGGAAGTGATCTGGCCGCCATCGCTGCAAGTCTGTCTGACCATTTGAACATGTCTCTTTCTGCTGTTGCCCATGGCTGACCAAAAATCGTTGCAGACAAAGTCTTCTTGCGTAAATCTCCCTTAATAGGCATTTTACCATCAGGTGATTCGTGTATTTGCAATGAAATATTCAATGGTATAGAATCTTCGTCGGCTTTTTGTTGAATCCATGCAATAGCCTCACAAATAGAATCCTTCGTAGAAGCCATATCATATACCGTCCAAGGTCCTGTATGCTTGGAATCTACAAAAATGGCGTAAAGGACTACCTTTCCATCCAGTGACTTGCACACGTTGTTGCGAACTGAAGGAAAAGCAAATTCTTTGTAAAATTTTTTAGTAGCACAGGCACTCAATACAAAAAATGAAAGCACTGCCAGAAGGAAAAAATGTTTTTTCATGACGGATCTGAATTAAGTTATCTCAATGGATAACGTCATCAGAAACGCATTATAACACCTGATTGATAAAGAGTAAATCTATTACTTCTGCTCAGTAATTGGATATTGGGGAATGTAGTTGATCCTGCTGGACTGAGGTTTTCCGTACAACGCCGGAATCAGATATTGCCCCCTTTCAGAAGCTCTTTTTTCAACTATGACCTGACGTTTTTCTGGTTTTTGTTGTAAGTATGGATCGTTTCGTTCACCGGTCAACTGCCAGCTCACTTCCATACCAGTAACACCTCCTGCAATCACAAACTTGCCATTACTGACTTTCTCTTTTATAAATACAGGAGCAGCCCCACCAATTGGCGTAAGCTGATACGTGAAATTCTTGTTTATCAACTCGATATACTCCTCTAACTCGACAACCGCCTCGCCTGCTTCATTGAACACGGCATTCCCACGGTAGATATTCAAAACTTCATCGGATTCAATAGAGAAATGAACTAAATATTTGTTTTCCGGATCGGCTGGATGATCAATTTTAAAGGTTTTAACCCCCGAAGCACCCAGATCGCCATTCGAATACACTCCGTAAAATGATCCATCCAGATTTTCTCCCCAAACACCTACACCCGTATTTGAAGATCCCTGAACAGCAATATTGTTGTAGGTTACCCCATTGTTCAAATTTTGTCCAAACACACCGGGCAACTGTCCATTTTGTGTTTGTCCCTGTACACCAACACCCCCAACTCCTGCAACGGCTGTGGCATAAAAAGCACTGGCAATGTTAGGCACTGCAGTATTTTGACCAAAAATCCCATATCCCTGATTGTATGTTGAAGAACCGGACACTCCGTTGAATCCCTGACCATTCACTCCCACTCCACCGGATGTTCTCAAATTATTTCCATATACTGCGGCAAAACCTGTGGCGGTGTTTGGAATTTGTCCGGATACACCATACCCTGCACCGGTATTGTTGCCTAGAATTGCAGAATTGCTAGTTCCGGTGCTGTTTGTATTTGCCTGAATTGCTGCGTAAGTATTTGACGGAACCGTGCTTTCAGCCCTGAAACCGACTCCTGTACCACTTACATTCGCAAGGTATGCGGTCGAACCAGCTACAGAAGTATTGACCTCCATTCCTATTGTATTTGATCCTGCATTATTAATCTGAACAGCTCCTGCATCAGTGGTAATCGATCGTCCCAGACCTGCACCACCCTGATCATATGCCTGATCAAGGGAACCTCCTCCTCCGGATCCCCCACCGCTTCCGGACGTTTCAGCATATAAGGCATAAGGGACGCTCAGGAGTTGTGAAGTTCCTGAAATACTGTAGACTGTCCCGCCGGTAGGGTCGGCCTCTGTTTTAATATAATATGATCCCGCTGACCAGTCAATCGCGGAAAAACTTCCGGCCACCGGCGTGCCCGATCCGATTTCAAGGGAAGCAAGTCCATTTGCATTGGTAGTAATCGAATGTCTTTCAATGAAAACTGCGAGGCCCGTCGAAGATCCCTGAAGAATGCTTATCTGCATTCCCACAGGAGAATTGGCAATCAATGCACCCGTTGTATTTCTAACGACTGCCTGATAACTCATTTTTTGTGGCGCCTGAGCTCTTACTCCCAAGGCTAACAAAACAAAACAAATGGTAACGTTTAGAATGTTCGTGCTTTTCATACCTTAATTTTTGATGATTTTAAAAACTGTATTTTTCCCCATTCCATCCTGA
>JBEGVI010000157.1:0-3004 GCA_041178485.1 Bacteroidota bacterium
TAATTCTATTTTCAGATTAGGGAAATCATTGAGAATTTTAACGACTTCGTCAAGTACCGATTTGTCGGCACGAAGATTCGAACTGTTCCAGTCAAAATAGATGGTTCTCACACGAAGGAACATTTCATCTTCCACTGAATACACTCCATCAGGAAGAATCTGTGACATTGCCATGTCGTTTTCGATTACATCATTTATCTCCTCAGAGGAAACTCGATTCGTATCCGCGAAGAAGTTATTCTTCGAAGTGATCACCACAAAATCTTTCTTGTCGTACACATCAAAGAAATACGACCCATCTTCTTTTGTTCGTACTGAATCAATGAACTTCATGTCTTTTGTGTACAGCGCCACTGTTGCACTGGAAAGCACTTCTTTTTTGGTCGCATTTGAAACGTTACCTTTGATAATTACTCTGTGATCGAGAACCGGATCGAGAGTAAGAATATTGTCAGTAGTGTTTGTAGACAATACATTCGTCACAGAACGGTAACTTGGCTTTGTAACATCCATCGTGAACTTCATTCCCACCGGAAGATTGATGGAGTATTTTCCATTCGCATCCGTAACTGTAGAGTCGATATAATCGCCGGCTTCATTTCTGAAATTAATTTTCGTATTCGCAAGGGTGCGTCCAAAATTGTTTTTAGCAACACCTTTTATTTCTTTCCAAGGGTTCGGAAGTTCCTTCAGCATCTTGACGTAATAGATATCGTCACTGCCCTTACCATCCGACTTTCTGTTGGAAGATACATACCCAGAAGATTGCTTGCTGTTCAGAAACAAACCAAAATCATCAGCAGATGAGTTCAACGGTGCCCCAAGATGCATAGGAACGATGTAATCCTCAACTTTCAAAGAAGCAACAAAAATGTCAAATCCACCAAGACCGTAATGCCCGTCAGAGGTAAACAACAACAAATCCGATTTTTCGATGTAATTCGGAAACATCTCGTTTCCTTCTGTATTGATTTCCGGTCCTAAATTTACTGGTGCCGACCATGCTGTATCACCTACCAATGTACACTTATAGAGATCCGTTCCTCCGTATCCCCCAGGCATGTTGCTGGAGAAAAAGAGTGTTTTTCCATCCACGGACATAGTGGGGTGTCCAACGGAATACTCAGGGTTATTGTACGTAAATGGCGTAGCATCGCTCCAGTTTCCATCTATGTCTTTTTCGGCATAGTACAATTGTAAATGAATTCGTCCATCATTTGCTTTTTTACCTGAATAATTATTCGCTGTGAAGAACATTTTGCTGTAATCGCCTGAAAATGCTACCGGACCTTCGTGATATCTTTTATTAAATGCAGGCACAAGGGCATTGAAAGACTGAACCGTATCTCCATCTACATCTGCCAGATAAAGATCTAAAAATGTTTCGCTCGTCCACAAATACTCCTTAATAACAGGTCCTTTTCGTGGTGTACTTGCCGAATAAACCAACTGATCGTAATACATTCCGCTGGCAAATTCCTGCATAGAAGAATTCATTAGGCAATTTGTCAATTCGAAAATTTTCTGATCCTTCATGAGAGAAGCTGATTTTTCGAAAGACCGGGTATTTAAAATCGCCCTCTTTTCATTGGGTGCTTTCTCCGCATATTTCTTCATCCAGCTATCAGCTTCGTCATACGAACCGTTCATTTTGAGCATGTTCGCATAATGGTAAAGATCTGTCGGGGTGCAATCTGCACGTTCGACGAGCAACTTGTACGTCATCAATGATTGGTCATAAGACGCAAGTTTAGCATACGCATCTGCGAATCTTCTCAGACCTTCCACATGCAGCGTATCTGCCTGACCATAGTAGTACACCGCCTTGGAATAGTTGTACAAATCATACATGGCGTCTCCCTTCTGTTCAGGGCTCTTCTTAACAAAGATGGCTTTTATTTTGGCGATTAAACCAGTTTTACCCTCTTGTGTGCTCTTTTCCTGAATCGTATCCTGAGCCGCAAGCGGCAAGGAAATGATTAGAAAACATATGAATAGTTTTTTCTTCATAATTCGCATTGTTTCTTGTCCAAATACGTTGGATCTCAATTAAAAGTTTCTTGGTGAAACTATCTTTTTATTAACTCCCTGAATGAAATCATAGCGCAATACGATCTCATGACTTCCTGCATTGTATCTTCCGGTGTTCAATCCATAGGACCAGTCAAAGGAATAACCGATTCGCAAGTTGTTGTCAAAATTAAATCCTGCCAGCACTCCGAAAGCATCTCCAGTTCTGAACATCGCTCCTAATTCCAGACGTTTATCCAACGTCGCAATCCCCGTAATTTCGGCTTGAGTCGGAGCAGCGCCGGTAGTCTTTATCAGAGCAATCGGTTTAATTTGGAGTTTAGAATTAATATCAAATACATACCCTCCCATTAAATACGCATGAATCTTTTGATTGGCTTTATATCCCTGAACGTTATCTTCATAATAACGCAATGGCAGCAATCTCGGACTTGATAATCCAACGAAGTATTTATCCTCTGAATAATGCACTCCCAAACCGACATTTGGATTTATCTTGGAATAATTCTGTGCTGCCACATCGCCCTGATCAATTGCTGTAAGCTCCGTTAAACCGATATTAAACATGTCAATACCAGCCTTTATACCCATAGAAAGTGTCCCTGTCAGAACGGGCAATTTATATGCGTAATCAGCAAACACTGAAGTAGCGTTCACAGGACCTGTTTTGTCATGAAGCAAGGATAGTCCTACCCCCATGTCTGTACCAATTGGTGCATGTAGGTTGACTGTTTGTGAAGTAGGCGCTCCCTTGAAACCAACCCACTGTGAACGATGCAAAGCGGTAATTGTCAAGGCCTCTCTACTTCCCGCATAGGCAGGATTGATTGACAGTGTATTGAACGCGTAGTGCGTGTACATAGCTTCCTGCTGAGCTATTGAGCTAAAAGCTACCAATACAAGTGCGAATGTTGAAATTATATGTTTCATAACAGTTCGTTTTAAGTTCTTTCCTTTTAAATTATTTGGTTAG
>JBEGVI010000158.1:0-19080 GCA_041178485.1 Bacteroidota bacterium
TATTAGAAATAAAATCCAGCAGTTCTTCATCGGAAACAGTGTAGGCATAGGGGTCATAATCAATCGTAAAATCGATTCCTTTTCGAATACGGAACAGAGAATCCGGAAAACGGAAAAAAAGCGAGCGATCTCCGTAAAAGCGATAGTTGCCTAAATAATGGTAGTTTCCTTTTTCTTGTGCGAATTCAACCGTTTCAGGATCCAGACACAGCTTGCTTAAAGTGTGCTTTTGGTCGAAATCGTTCTTGTCTATCGAAAAATAGATAAGATGTTCATCGCGTTGGTTCACTTCCAGTTTGGCTTTTGTGCCTGTCAGTTGTTCGGAAAATTCAGGGTGCGTATATCCCGGATACGACAAATAGGTCAGCAGGGTGGATCGAAGTTCTTTTTGATGATCAACGGGTTCTTCGTAGTAGTACCTTCTCCATACATAATATGCCAGGGAAGATCCCACCAGGATTATGGAGGAAAGAACGAGAATAAGGATTTTATTTGTTTTCGACACCCAGAAACAGTTACAGGAGACTAAACATACGGATTTTCTCTTTAGGGGTATTTTTTCACCCTTAATTTGTTGTCCGGCAACTCTATTTCAACATGCCGTATTAGGAAAATAAATCTACTTTTGTACCTTCATTTTTAGCCGTACACATGACTGAATTAAAGAAGATCAACGCAGCGTTGATATCCGTATTCGACAAATCAGGTTTAGCACCAATCATTGAGGAATTGAATAAACGTGGGGTAACCATTTATTCTACCGGAGGAACGCAAACCTTTATTGAAGAAATGAATGTGCCCGTCGAACGCGTTGAGGACTTGACTTCGTATCCGTCTATACTGGGCGGAAGGGTTAAAACGCTTCATCCAAAAGTGTTCGGTGGAATCTTAAACAGAAGGCATCTGAGTGAAGACCAGGCGCAAATTGCAGAATATGAAATTCCTGAGATTGACCTTGTAATCGTTGATTTGTACCCTTTTGAAGCAACAGTGGCTTCAGGGGCAGATCATGAGGCCATCATTGAAAAGATCGACATCGGCGGAATTTCGCTTATTCGTGCGGCAGCAAAAAATTACAAGGATGTGGCGATCATTCCGTCGCAAAGCCAATACGCTACGCTTTTGGAGTTGCTCCGGGAACAGGATGGCGCCACAACCGTTGAGCAGAGACAGGCCTTTGCAAGAGACGCATTTAATGTTTCCTCGCACTATGACACGCAGATCTACCGCTATTTCAGTAAATCTGAAGATGCTGACTTCAAAGTAAGTTTTCAGGGAGCGCATGTGCTGCGCTACGGAGAGAATCCTCACCAGCATGGTGTTTTTTATGGAGACATGGAGGCAATGTTCGATAAACTGCACGGCAAAGAACTGTCATACAACAACCTGTTGGATGTCGACGCGGCCGTGAACCTGATGGAAGAATTTAAAAAGGATGACCCGACATTTGCGATATTAAAGCACAACAATGCGTGCGGACTGGCAACCAGAAGCACATTGAAGCAGGCGTATACCGACGCTTTGGCCGGAGATCCCGTGAGTGCATTTGGCGGAATTCTGATTGCAAACAGATCCATTGATGCCATGACTGCAACTGAGGTCAACGAGCTATTTTGTGAAGTGATCATCGCGCCGGGCTATTCCTCTGAGGCACTTGAACTGTTAAAGTCAAAAAAGAACCGAATTCTGTTGGTTCAAAAACAGATCGAGTTACCCAAGAGGCAATTCAGAACAATTCTCAACGGCGTGCTCGAACAAGACAAGGACCTTCTGACCGAAACAAAGGAACACCTCACTTCACGTACGGGGACATCTCCATCTGATTCTGAAGTTGAAGATCTTTTATTTGCGAACAAACTTGTCAAACATACCAAATCAAATACGATCGTTCTGGCAAAAAACAAACAATTGCTTGCCAGTGGAACAGGCCAGACCTCCAGGGTTGATGCCTTGCGTCAGGCGATCCATAAAGCTCAAAGTTTCGGGTTTGACCTTCAGGGTGCGGTGATGGCTTCGGATGCCTTTTTTCCCTTTCCTGACTGCGTGGAAATCGCAAACAATGCCGGAATTACAGCAGTTATTCAACCGGGCGGTTCGATCAAAGATGATCTGTCAATAGACTATTGCAATGCCCATGGAATGGCAATGGTATTTACAGGAAACCGTCACTTCAAACATTAATCGTTTTTTTTTACACTTTTTGTAACAAAAACGCGAATTTTACGATTAAGAGCGTACATGCACATGTGCACGCTTTAACACGTCAACACTAAAATGGGTTTATTTAGCTTTTTAACACAGGAGATCGCAATTGACCTTGGAACGGCAAACACGCTGATCATTCTTAATGATAAGGTCGTGGTAGACGAACCGTCTATCGTTGCAAAGGATATTCAGACCGGCAAGGTGGTGGCGATTGGTAAAAAAGCACAGCAGATGCACGGGAAGACACACAAGCTTATTGAAACAGTTCGTCCGCTTAAGGATGGGGTGATTGCTGACTTCCAGAGTGCAGAGCAGATGATACGGGGAATGATTAAAATGATCAATCCCGGCCGAAGTCTTTTCAATCCGACGCTTAGAATGGTGATTTGTATTCCATCTGGTATCACGGAAGTAGAGAAAAGGGCGGTGCGTGACTCTGCGGAGCATGCCGGTGCGAAGGAAGTGTATCTGATCCACGAACCTATGGCTGCGGCCATCGGAATAGGCATTGATGTTGAAGAACCGATGGGGAACATGATCATTGACATCGGCGGGGGAACTTCTGAGATTGCTGTCATAGCCCTGGGAGGAATTGTTTGCGACAAATCGATTCGTATAGCCGGCGATGACTTTACAAATGACATTGAAGAATACATGCGTCGCCAACACAACATTTTGGTTGGTGAGCGAACTGCAGAACAGATTAAGATAGAAGTTGGTGCGGCACTTCCTGAATTGGATAACCCACCGGAGGATTTTGCTGTTCGTGGAAGAGATTTGATGACGGGTATCCCAAAAGAGATCGTTATTTCCTACACCGAGGTTGCCAATGCACTGGATAAAACAATTTCAAAGATTGAAGAAGCGATTCTGAGTGCCCTTGAGATGACCCCTCCGGAATTGTCTGCGGACATCTACAAAACAGGGATTTATTTAGCCGGTGGAGGATCTATGCTCAGAGGACTTGACAAGCGTATTTCAGCGAAAACAAAGTTGCCGGTGCATATTGCGGAGGATCCATTGCGCGCCGTAGCTCGCGGAACCAGCATCGCCTTGAAAAACATCGATAGGTTCCAGTTCCTAATCAGAGATTAAGATTGTGATGAGGTCCCGCTGAAATCAGTGGGATTTCTTATTTTTGTCTATGCGCAATCTCATTGCCTTTTTCAGGCGGTTCAGAGTTTTCTTGGTTTTTGTCGTATTGCAGATCTTTGCGCTGTCTGCCTATTTCTCTTTTTTACAGTTTCCCAGGTCGCAGTATCTGACAAGTGCCTCGTATGTTTCCGGAAATATCATGGAGGTTCGGAATGACATTACGAAGCATTTCAACTTGAGTCTGAACAATGATAAGCTTCAAAAGGAAAACAGTTGGCTGAGGCAGCATCAGCCTGCTAATTTTCAGCGCTTAGAGAGTAAAAAAGTCAGGATTGACGATACGCTGTATGAACAGCAATACCTGTTTATTCCAGCGACTGTAATTAACTCGACGGTTACCCGGCGCAATAATTATTTTACGCTGAACGTCGGGCGAGCACAAGGTGTTGTGAGAGGAATGGGTGTGTTTTCTGATAAAGGAGTGGTTGGGATCATTCACAATTCAAGTGACCATTTTTCAGTGGTAAAATCCGTGCTTACGGAAAACATAAACATCGATGTGCTGATCGAGCCAATCGGTTTGTTCGGCTTGTTAAAATGGGATGGCCGCGATTCACGCCGAGGTACGATCACAGGTATTTCAAATGACCTCAAGATAAAAAAATGGTCTCGCGTCGTTACGAGAGGAGGTTCCGGAATTTTTCCGCGTGGATTGAAAGTAGGAAAGATAGAGGAACTAAAGCCCATAGAGGGAAAACCACTTTGGGATGTAGTTGTGAGATATTCTGAAGATTACCGCACGTTGCAACGGGTATATGTGATCAAGAACCTCATGCAGAAAGAGCAGCGCGACCTGGAATCAAACATCCCTCCGGACAAAGAAGAATGAACGACCTGATTAAACATAGCGTACGTTTTTTTGCACTGTTTATTATTCAGGCATATATTCTCAATCAGCTGGAGATCGGCTTCGGAATCCAGTTGATGGTCTATCCTTTATTCATAATGTTGTTGCCCTTTGATCTGGGATTGATCTATCTGATGTTGCTCGCGTTTGGCATGGGCCTTCTGATAGATGCAGTCTCGAATACGTATGGCCTACACACGTCTTCTCTGGTACTCTTTGCCTATTTGAGGCCTTTTATAATGAAACTATTTTCGCCCAGAGAAGGCTACGAAAAGGTGCGTGAAGGAAATATATTTGAAATGGGTTCCAGGTGGTTTATCTATGTTTTTGGTGGACTTTTGGCGATTCATCATCTTTGGTTTTTTCTGCTGGAGATTTTCAGACTGGATGAAGTATTTTTTATTCTCCGAAAAACAGTGTTGAGTGTACCACTCTCCTACCTGCTCTGTTATCTTTTACAGGCCCTGTTTATTTCTAAGCCCAAGGAGAGATGAATTTTGACAGCCGAAAATATGTACTCATCACCTTCATTGTACTGGTGGGGATTATTTATACGCTCCGGGTGTTCTACATGCAGGTAATCGACGACAGTTGGCACCTTCGCGCTCAGGAAATCGCTGAAAAAAGAAAGGAGATCACTCCACCGCGAGGAATACTTTTCGATCGCCATGGGATTAAAATTGTGTCAAACAGAACCTATTACAACCTCATGATGGTCGAGGCCAATATCACCAAACTCGATACTGTTGCATTTGCAAAACTCCTGGGGTGGACGACTGAAGAAGTAAGGGCACGTTTTGAAGCGATCCGGGAAGGAGAAGGATCTTACTACAATAAGAGCACTGGCAAACGGACCTCTAATTACCAAAAGATAAGGGCCTATCCGTTCATCAAGGAAATGACGCTTGAGGAAATAGCCCGTATTGCTCCGCATCTTGAAAATTTTCCAGGCTTTTACGAGGAAGTGACGAGCATGCGAAGTTATCCTTATGCGAATGGAGCCAACATCGTTGGATATCTTTCAGAAGTATACAGGGAAGAGATCGAGGAAGACCGCTTTTATAAGCCCGGGAACAATATCGGTCGCGCAGGGCTTGAGCGTTTTTATGAGAACCAATTGCGTGGACGCAAGGGAATCAAATACATTGTAACTAGTGCACTTAACAATGACATTGAGTCGTATGCAGGAGGAAAGTATGACACGACAGCAAAACAGGGTCCGCCTCTAAAACTGGGGGTCGATATTCTTCTTCAGGCGTATGGAGAAAAATTACTGGAAGGAAAAAGAGGGTGTATTGTTGCGATTGAACCTTCGACAGGCGAGATACTCACGCTTGTTTCTGCGCCTTCGTACGACCCGAATCTTTTGATCGGAAAAAGGAACATTTCAACCAATTACCCCAAACTTGCAAAAGACCCGAGTAAGCCGCTGTATCCTCGTCCTTTGGCTGCGGAATATCCTCCTGGTTCCACATTTAAATTACTTAATTCCTTAATTGGATTGCAAGAAGGGGTGATTACTCCGGAATCCGGATTTCCATGCAATAAATCGATGGTCGGTTGCCACGATCACCCAGGCGCAGGCAACTTGGCAGATGCGATTAAGCACTCGTGTAATCCGTATTATTATGCGGTTACCAGACGCATCATCCAACAGGGGAAGAAAAGAAACAATTTTGCAGATGCTGAGATTGGCCTGGCGCTATGGGCTAAGTACATGCATAGTTTTGGTCTGGGCAAGAAACTTGAAACAGATATCACAGGATTACGCTCAGGTTTGATTCCTGATCCGGCGTACTATGACAAATGGTACGGCCACCACCGATGGGCCTTTTCGACGATACGTTCGATTTCCATAGGCCAGGGAGAAGTGATGCTCACCCCTTTACATCTCGCTAATATTGCTGCATTAATAGCGAACAGAGGATGGTACATTACACCGCATTTTGTGCGTTCGATTGGCAGCGCCGGGCCATCCCCGGAATACAAGAAAAGGCATTATACCATGGTTGACAAAAAACACTATGATGTGATCGTAGAAGGGATGCGACGAGTGGTTTATGAAGCGGGCGGAACCGGAAAAAGAGCACAGCTTAAGGACATTGTTGTGTGTGGTAAAACGGGTACGGTTCAGAATCCGCACGGAGATGACCACTCTGTTTTTATTGCATTCGCGCCAATGGATAAACCGAAGATCGCAATTGCAGTGTTCATCGAAAATGCCAAGGGTGGAGGGGGATTGTGGGCTGCACCGACAGCAGGATTGATGATCGAAAAATACCTCACGCGAAAGGTCACGGAAAAGGACCGCGAGCAAACTATACTACAGGCTAAATTTGCGTACCGGGAATGAGACAAAATGAATCACTTGTAGCCAATGTCGACTGGGCGCTTTTTGCGGTCTACATGATCATGCTAATCTTGGGCATCGCGACGGTCTATTCCACTGCATACAATCATGAGCATCCGTTTCTTTTCGATTTTTCTCAGAAATATGGCAAACAGGTCATCTGGCTTTTGGTTTCGCTTTTTCTGGGATTAATGGTCTTCCTCATCGACTCGGACATATACAGGAAGTTTTGTGTGCCGATCTATTTGTTCACACTTTCGCTTCTTGTGGTGGTATTATTCATGCCTCCTGTGCACGGAGCCCGGGCATGGCTCGGTATAGGCTCACTCGGGATTCAGCCGGCAGAATTTGCGAAAATAGGCACAGGATTGCTTCTGGCGCGGTACATCAGCAATGTGAATGTGAAGCAGCAAACAATCCAAACGGTGCTATATGCCAATGCCATCATCCTTGTTCCGATGATATTGATTTTGCTGCAGCCGGACGCAGGAACATTTGTAGTGTTTACCTCGTTTCTTTTCGTGATGTACAGGGAGGGGATCACTTATGACCCCTTGATTTTGAAGATTGTCAACAGCATTCCCGGGGTGCGATTTAAACAAACCTGGGTGGGCAGTCACTTCATTCCGATACTCTTCGTCGCTGTATTTCTCAGTCTCGTGACTCTGTTGATGAGCAATGAGCGAATTTCCTTTGGATTCCTTCCGGGCGTTATTTTTTCCGGCTTCTGGAGTGTGATGATCTTTCTGACCGTGTTTGCCATTTTTCTTTCTTTGGCCTCTCGATTGATTGCATCTAAAAGGGAACGGAACCGTGCAGGATTGATTATTTTGATCGCGTTCATACTCGCAACAGTTCTTGCAGCCATAGTGAATTATGGGTTTCAGGGACTGGCCGAACACCAGAAAGACAGGATTGAACTTTTTCTTGGACTGAAGGAAGACCCGGACGGGGAGGATTACAACAGGAACAGGGCCATGGCAGCTGTTGGTTCGGGTGGAATGTTAGGAAAAGGGTACAACAATGCCTCCGTGTCGAGCGTGGAAAGTAACCACGTACCTGAAAGCGAAACGGATTTTATCTTTTGTCCCTTTGCTGAAGAATGGGGGTTCCTTGGCGTACTCATATTAGTATCCCTCTACATGTTCATGTTGTTGAGGATTATTGCTATTGCAGAGAGACAACGCTCCACGTTCAATCGGGTTTACGCATACGTCGTTGCCATGATCCTTTTCTACCACTTTGCCATCAATATCGGTATGAACATTGGATTTGCCCCGGTTATTGGTATTCCGTTGCCTTTCTTTAGTTATGGAGGCTCTTCGATGATGTCTTTTTCTGTAATGATGTTCATTTTACTCAAGCTCGACAGTCAGCGAAGAGATATTCTGAATTAACGGTCATCAGAGAAAATGAAAGATTTGTTACTTTTACCTAAAAGAATTCAATCATGAACAGGGTAGCACCTAAAAACACTGCACTTCCGGAAGAGACAGTCAAGAAAATGACATACATTTTCTGGGTTTTAGCGATGTTTCCTTTTGTGTTGGTGACCTGCCTCATTTTGTTTCAGTCGGAAGACGACTTGCCGCCGGTTGAGATGCTGGATAATCCGCCGGAGTTACAGGCATCGATTGTGCTTGCTTCTGACGGAAAGACGGAATTGGGCCGCTATTGGAAAGTGAACCGGACCAGTGTTTCCTACAAGGAGATTTCGCCCTATGTGACAGATGCATTGATTTCAACAGAAGACGAACGATTTCTGGATCATTCCGGGGTTGATTTCAGAGCACTGGGTCGGGCAGTAGTTAATTTAGGAGGTGCGGGAGGTGCATCCACCATTACCCAGCAGTTGGCTAAGTTGCTTTTCACACTTCAGCAACGTGAACGCGAAGAACTTGCCCGGGCTATGGGAGAGTCTATCAGCAATGGCAGCAGCCGCATTGGACGTCTCTTTAGTAGGGTAGGAGAAAAAGCCCGCGAAAACATTATTGCAACAAGGCTTGAGCAACGTTTTTCGAAAGAAGAGATCATCACGATGTATCTCAACCAGTTTGATTTTCTATACAATGCTGTGGGTATTGAAAATGCCGCGAAGGTGTATTTCAATAAAAAGCCTTCCCAACTAACTAAAGATGAGGCAGCAATGCTTGTTGGAATGTGTAAAAACCCAACATTGTACAATCCCTACACTTATAAAATCAGAAACTACCGTACGAAGATCGCCAATGAAAAGGGCATCAAACCTGCAGATGTTTCCCGAGAAGAAATTCTGGAGAGAAGATCTGCTGATTCGCTTCGGGCGCATGAACGACGCAATCAGGTCTTGTTTCAGTGGCTCAAAAACAGTGAATCCGGAAATGAGGCACTTCGAAATCCTATTACCCGTGAAGAATACGATCAGCTGAAGGCAAAACCGCTGGTGGTGAATTATCAGGAGGTGGATCATAAACAAGGTTCAGCACCCTATTTCAGAGAGGCGGTTCGAAAAGAGCTGACCAGTATTCTGATGGAAAAAACATCGGATGGCACTTGGAAATACCACCGTCAGGATGGAAGTCCATACGATATTTACCGCGATGGGCTCAAAATCTACACAACCGTTGATGCCAATCTTCAGGCGCATGCGGAGGCGGCAGTTGAGAGACACCTCAAGGAGAATCTTCAGTCTGCGTTTGATGATAACAACAAACGTGTTCGGAACTTTCCTTTCTCAAATGACCTTTCGGATGCAGAAGCAGAGTCCATAATGCGTACGGCCAGGTTGAATTCGCCTCGATACGCTGCATTAAGCAGCGCAGGACTCTCCGATGCGGAGATCGTTGCCAATTTCAATACGCCAACAGCTATGCGTGTTTTTTCCTGGAAAGGAGACAAAGACACCACCATGTCACCCAATGATTCCATTCGCTATTACAAGTCCTTCCTGCATGCAGGATTGATTTCCATAGAACCACAAACAGGATTTGTAAAAGCATGGGTGGGAGGTGCGAATTTCCGTCACTTTGCATTTGACCACGTGCGTCAGGGTAAACGCCAGGTAGGCTCCACGATCAAGCCGTTCGTTTACGCAACAGCCATGGCTATGGGTGTTGTGAAGCCCTGTACCGAATTTGCAAACACCTCGTACTGTGTCGACCTGCAAGACGCAGACGGAAACATCGATGGCCGTTGGTGTCCTAAAAACGCCGGTGGTTCGGATGCAGGAGTAGTCTCTGCCTCTACAGGGCTTGCGCAGTCGATGAACAACATTACGGTAGCGGTTATGGCTCGCATGGGCGGATATTCCGGTCCTAAAACGATTTCAAAGATGCTTGCGGAGATGGACATTCACCTGACTCCTGAGCAGGAAGTCCCTTCACTTTGTCTTGGAATCATGGACCTCTCGCTGTATGAGTTGGTGGGGGCGCAATGTATTTTTGCCAACAATGGAATTTTCAATCGTCCGACGACTATTTTGCGTGTGGAGGATCGCAACGGAAATGTGATCTACAATGCGAAATCCTACTCGAAGGAGGTATTGGACGAGAGCGTTGCATATGAGACTCTTCAGATGATGAAAAAAGTGGTTACCCAGGGAACCGCCGGTAGCTTGAGAGGTGGTCAGTCATGGGGCAATGTACTTGCACCGACTGCAGGGAAGACAGGAACGACCCAAAGCAACTCCGACGGTTGGTTTGTCGGTTTGACCCCTGACCTGGTTACCGGAGTTTGGGTCGGTGCAGAAGACCGGGGAGTACGGTTCCGTTCAATGAACTGGGGCCAGGGAGCACGCATGGCTTTACCGATGTATGGCTATTATATGCAAAAGGTGTACAAAGACCCGGTTGTAGCCCTTTCTACGCTTGATTTTAGCAGGCCTGAATCGTATAATGCATCTCAGTTTGCATGTTCAGGCGGGGACTACATCGCAGTTCCGGAAGAAGAAGAAAATCCATTTGGTATCGAATAATGAATAAAGTAGTAAAGAACGTAGAGGAGGCCCTTCACGGAATCGAAAGCGGAATGACCCTTATGCTGGGTGGATTTGGACTGTGCGGTATCCCGGAGAATTCCATTGCGCAGCTCGTAAAAATGGGAGTGAGAGACCTCACCTGTATTTCCAACAATGCCGGCGTCGATGACTTTGGTCTCGGACTTTTGTTACAGCAGCGTCAGATCAAAAAGATGATTAGTTCGTATGTGGGAGAAAACGCAGAGTTTGAGCGTCAAATGTTGTCAGGCGAACTTATTGTCGATCTTATCCCACAAGGAAGTTTGGCAGAGCGTTGCCGAGCAGGTGGTGCGGGTATTCCTGCATTTTTTACGCCGGCTGGATATGGAACCGAGATTGCTGAAGGAAAGGAGGTTCGGGAATTCGACGGAAAACCTCACATTCTTGAGTCTGCACTTACTGCGGACTATGCAATTGTGAAAGCATGGAAAGGCGATACTGAAGGTAATTTGGTGTATAAGGCTACAGCGATGAACTTCAACCCAATGATGGCGATGGCTGGTAAGATTACGATTGCAGAAGTAGAGGAACTGGTTCCCGCGGGAGAGTTAGATCCGAACCATATTCATACTCCAGGAATTTTTGTGCAACGGATCTTTAAGGGCCAACGATTTGAAAAGCGCATAGAGCAGCGTACGGTTCGTCCCCGAGTTTGATGTCTATTTACACTGCATGACAGCAGAGGCTCAACCAAAAAATCACATACATTTTCACAACCTGGATGTGTTGCGCTTTCTTGCGGCATTCATGGTTGTAATTGTACATGGGTACTCTGCGATTTTGGGATGGGAAGGGCTGCCGCAGCCACTCAGGCGCGATCCGTCTAACGTCTATTATACGGACGATAACTTAAACTCCGTAGGTCTATTTTTAAAAAACCTGATTCAGAATTTTGATCTCGGTGTTGAGTTTTTCTTTCTGATCTCCGGATTTTTGATCACCTACCTCATGCTGTCTGAAAAGCGCCTGACGAACACATTAAACATTCCTAAATTCTACATGCGTCGTTTGCTCAGGATCTGGCCACTTTATTTTTTGATCCTTGCGATTACTCCTTTTATCGCACATTGGACCAATTCGGCAGAACCACATTACTGGTGGAATATCTTTTTTGCGAATAACTTCGTGGCAATTCGCGAAAATTTGCACGAGCCTGGACTTCAACATTTTTGGTCAATTTGTGTGGAAGAACACTTTTACCTGATCTGGCCGGTGCTCATTTATCTTACCCCAACGAAAAAATTGCCGGTCCTTTTTGCCGGTGTAATTTTAATATCTGTAGCATCTCGCTGGTTCTATTTTTACACGAACGAAGACTGGCTAATCCATACCCAACTGAATACAATCTGTCGCATGGATACACTGGCCATTGGAAGTTGGATCGCATGGAGAGTTATGGATCGTCCTTTTACGGTTTCGGTCTCCGGCTGGATTCGGGCAATGGTGTACGCAATGTTGATAATGCTTTTCTGCTTCGACAATTCTCACCAAACAGACAGTTTTTTTCTTGTAGCATTCAAACGGCTGGTATATACTGCTTTTTTCAGTTTTTTACTGCTCAATTATCTGTTCAATCCGAGTGCGTGGTTTAATTTTAAAAAGAAGAATGTGTTGCACTATTTAGGAAAGGTTTCCTTTGGCATCTATATGTATCACAACATTCTTTTTGGCATACTGTTTCAAAAGATTCTACTGAATAACCAGCTCACAGGATTCTGGATCTTTTGGGTGATTTATCTGGCGATTGTCGTTGCACTGGCCGTTTTGAGTTACGAACTTTTTGAAAAACATATTTTAAAATTAAAGGACAGATTTGCTATAATACAGACACATCGATAAATGGCTCTGTGGAAATATAGCGTAAATTTACAAGGGCAATCCTGAGAGTATACACAACATTTTTGAACATGGCACTTGACAAAAACGGCATCGCGAAGCGCATCGCACAAGAATTGAGAGACGGATGGTACGTCAACCTTGGAATAGGCATCCCAACGTTGGTCGCGAATTACATTCCGGAAGGGATAGAGGTGGAATTTCAGTCAGAGAACGGCGTACTTGGCATGGGACCTTTTCCTTTTGAAGGTGAAGAGGACGCAGATCTGATCAATGCCGGAAAGCAGACGATTACTGTACGAAAGGGCGCCGTATTTTTCGATTCAGCAACCTCTTTTGCCATGATCCGTGGAAAACATGTGCAACTGACGGTGTTGGGGGCGATGGAAGTTTCTCAGAACGGAGATATTGCCAACTGGAAGATTCCCGGAAAAATGGTTAAGGGAATGGGAGGCGCAATGGATCTGGTGGCTTCAGCTGAAAATATAATCGTAGCCATGATGCACAGCAATAAGGCGGGAGAATCCAAGATATTAAAGGAATGTACCTTGCCTCTGACAGGTGTGGGTTGCGTTAAGAAAGTGGTTACCGAACTGGCAGTTCTCGAAATAAAGGACCATAAATTCCACCTCATAGAAAGGGCTCCCGGAGTGACAGTAGAAGAGATCGTTGCGAAAACTGAAGGAGACCTTGTGGTGCCGGAATTTGTGCCGGAGATGAAGATCTGATGTCGCTGTACGAACAAAAGGCGATGTGGTGGATGCGAAGTGCCACACTTCTGTTTGCATCTTTCTGGTTGCTCTATGTTGGATTTTCAAATGAGGTCCCTGCAGATCCGGGTGATGGAATAATGCATTTTTTTTATGCGCAGGCCTCCTGGTCTGACCCCTTACTTTTTCTTCATCATTGGGGAAAACCAGTGTTCATTTTACTTTCCTCGGGATTCGCTCAATTCGGATTTTCAGGGATGCTGGTTTTCAATGTTCTGGTATTTTCACTGATGGTATGCATCGGTTACATTATCTTTGATCACTACGAGTGTAACCGCTGGTTGCAATCGACATTTCCTATTTTACTATTAACGGCAAACGACATACCGGTGACCATCACTGGCGGCTTGACCGAACCGTTATTCAATCTGGCCCTCTTTCTTGCGTTCTATCTTTTCATAAAAGAAAAATATGCCTTTTTTGCACTGCTTGTTTCATGGATGCCCTTTTTAAGGAGCGAGGGACAACTGGTAGTCCTGATCGCGTTGGCGTTGCTCTTGTGGAAGCGCGAGTTCTCTAAAACGGCTCTGTTATTTTCCGGATTTCTGTGCTATGCGCTGCTGGGAGTGTTCGCCTCTAAAAGTTTCTGGTGGTATTTTACGGAAAGTCCCTATCAGATGAGTAACGGGATCTATGGCAAAGGCACCTGGGACCATTACCTTCTGTCCTACAAGGCATATCTCGGGAATCCCGGATTGGTGGTCTTCATTCTCGGAACAGTTTCTTCGTTCGTTCTTGTCATACGAAACAAATTCCGAGAGTTGGTTTTGCCTGAATTTCTTCTGGCTTTCGGGGTGTTTTTTGGGGTACTTGCTGCACACTCCTATTTTTGGGCCACGGGTCAAAATGGTTCGATCGGACTGACCCGAATTGCTACGCAGGGGATGCCGCTCTTTCTGCTTGTACAGGTGTACTTTGTTTCTAAATTTTCATTTCTCACGCCGCCTCGTTCACGCGTTTTTGGTGTGGCGGCATGTATGCTTTCGTTCGCGGTGCTCAAATCACCACATTTTCCGGTTAAAGCAGGTCCGATGGAACAACAACTGATCAAAGCAGCGGATTTTCTTAAAAGAGAAACGCCCCACAACCGAAGGGTTCATTACCATTATCCGCTGTTGGTTTTTGCTTACGGAGAAAATCCCTTCAAGGATGGAAATAGATTGAGGCACGCCTACTTTCAGGATTTTTACAAGCGCGTTGACAGGGAGATATTGCCCGGAGAGTTTATCGTTTGGGACAGCCATTTTGGTCCTGTCGAAGCAGGATTGTCACTGGATTCGCTTAAACACTACACCCAATTCGTTTTGGTCAGGGAATACCTGTTTACCCAAAGCGACGCATCACAAGGGGGAGTCAAGATTTACCAATATATCCCACGTAACAAACAAGTCACCGTAGCTGAGCGACAAAAGACTGTTCACCTTGAGCCTTTTAAAGTAGAGTCTGACAAGGAATACCTGTCCATACTGGAAAAAATTCCGGATCCGAAAAAGGGGGTGACGATAGAGCTTGAAATCCGTTCTGAAACTCCGGGGTTAAAGTTGGTGTACGATCACAACCGCGGTGAACAATACAGTGCTACGGGTCTTCAACCGGGTAAAAAGTTACGGTTTACGTTTGAATTGCCATCCGATGGGCTGACAGATATCTATCTATGGAATCCTGAAAAGAAATCCGGAAACGTATTCATTGTAAGCGCAGAATTGAAAGCGCATGTTTTTCATCCTGTGATGAGGTGATCAGAGGTAGAAGTTCATTTCGTCGATGTAAGTATGCACCGGTTCAGTGAGCAGGTAACGCACATCCTTTCCTTGTTTAATGGCTTCGCGGATAAAACTGGCGGAGACCTTCATCACAGGAGCGTCCTGACAAATGACAACATTGGGGTGTGAGGCAAACCCATTCTTCAACGTCGCGGGATCGATGTGTGTAAGCTCGTCTTCCTCCTGAATGGTGAGTACTCTGGGATATACATAGATTTTGTGGTTCTGAAGCAGCGTTTCATGATTGAACCATTTATGTAAAGTCCTCAGGTTGTCCTCTCCCATGATCAATGAAAACTCGTGTTCCAGATGTTTTTCTTTCAAATAGGCGAGTGTGGTAACGGTGTAACTTGGCTTAGGAAGATGAAACTCTATGTCGCTTGCACGCAATTTCAAATTGTCATCTATGGCTGTTCGAACCAAAGCCAGTCTATGGTAATCTGCCAGGAGCGTTGATTTTTCTTTAAGGGGATTTTGTGGGGTAACTACCAACCAAACCTGATCGAGATCGGTAAACTCGGCCATATAATTTGCAATCACCAGATGTCCGACGTGTATTGGATTGTATGTTCCGAAGTAAAGTCCGATCTTCATGAATTCAGGAAATCTGAAACGATTGTTTTTGCGGCAGCGATGGCCTTATCCAGATCATCGTTGATGAGCACATGATCGAATTCACTTGCAGCACTTAATTCTTTGCGTGCCTTGCCCATTCGTTGTGCGATCTTTTCTTCTGTTTCTGTGCTCCTGAAGCGCAGCCGTCGCTCCAGTTCATCGTAACTCGGTGGCTGAACAAATATCGCCAGCGCCTGTGAGCCAAAGATCTGCTTCAAATTTAGCCCGCCTACCACATCCACATCAAAGATCACCGCGTTTCCATTTTTCCAGATGCGCTCCACCTCAGAGCGCAACGTACCGTAGAAATTATTGGTGTACACTTCTTCCCATTCTACGAATGCGTTTTCTTCGATCTTTTTCTGAAAGCCTTCAATGCCAAGAAAATGGTAATCTTTTCCGTCTTTCTCAGTTGGCCTTGGATCTCTGCTGCAAGCAGAAACAGAAAACTCTAACCCAATTCCGGATTCCAGCAATGCGTGGACGATCGTTGTTTTTCCCGCCCCGGAAGGTGCTGAGAAAATTACGCATTTACCCTGAGTTTCTGTTTGCACAGTTGGTGTTATAAAGTATTTAGTACTTGTTCCTTGATCTTTTCCAATGCATCCTTCATGCCCACCACCAGTTTCTGCATTTCAACATGGTTGCTTTTGCTTCCAAGGGTGTTGATCTCCCGACCGATCTCTTGTGCAATGAATCCCAGTTTTTTTCCTGCATTTGCTGTTGCCAATGTTTGCATGAAGTAATCGAGGTGGTTCGATAAACGCATTTTCTCCTCCGAAATGTCCATCTTCTCAATGTAAAAGATCATTTCCTGTTCAAGACGGTTTTGATCCGGTTGAACTTGTAGTTCTTCCAGCCCTTTCCGAATGCGTTCTTTTACGGTTTCGATGCGCTCCCGTTCGTACTGTGGAACCGCTGCAAGGGAGGAACGAATATCACCGACACGTTCCGAAAACTCATTTTCAAGGGCCTTCCCTTCCTGACGACGAAAGGCATTCAATGCGTCACACGCTTTTTTGGCCAGATCCAGGATCCAGGATTTCTCCTCATCCGTCAGCACTTCTCTCTCATTGTTGTAGATGTCTGGCATGCGAAGTATGAGGCTCAAATAGTCCTCAGTGGATTCGCCGATGAGTGCGTTGACTTCCTTTAAGTCCTTGAAATATGCTTGAGCAAGATCCTTGTTGATCGATACAGATTTTGTTTCCCCGCTGCTGTCTATCTGAACATTGAAATCTACCTTGCCCCGGTCTAACTGCTCCGCGATCAGGTTTCGAAAATGAGGTTCCAGTTCCCTGTAGGAGGATGCAATACGCATGTTGAGGTCGAGGGACTTGCTGTTCAATGAACGAAGTTCAATGGTTACTTTTTTCCCTTCAAACGTCCCGGTAACTTTTCCAAAACCGGTCATTGACATCAACATAGCATTATTTTTTCTCAAAAGTATGAAAAATTGGCGACAGGTGTTGGTCGACTGCAAAGGCGCGTATTTCTAAATGAACTACTTTTGGAATCATGATCTTATACAATGTAACGGTGAGCATAGATCCCGAGATCGGAGAGGATTGGCTCGAATGGATGCGCACCAAACACATCCCGGATGTGATGGCAACAGGATGTTTCCTGGAAAGCAGGATCTCCCGCATTCATGGGGAGGAGGAGGGCGGACTCACCTATTCCATCATGTACCTTTGTCCGGACCAGCACAAAATGGATGAGTACAGTGAGATACATGCGCCTGAACTTCAAAAAGATCACAGCCAACGGTACGCCGGAAGATTTGCTGCATTCAGGACCTTTCTTTCTGTCATTGAAGAGTTTCGGCCATGAGTGTACGTGCTAAAAAACACCTCGGACAGCATTTCCTGACGGACAAGAACATTTGTCGGAAGATCGCCGCTCAGTATGGGAACCATATGGGATGTAAACGGGTACTTGAGATCGGTCCCGGAATGGGAGCACTCACAGAGTTCTTGCTGGAACGCGGAGACCTTGAAGTCTACGTAATGGATGTGGACAGCGAATCGATTGCCTATTTGAACACACATTTTCCCATGCTGGAAGGACGCATTTTTGAGGCAGATTTTCTCCGAATTCATCCGGAATCCTTTATGGGTACCCAGCCTTTTGCTGTCGTGGGCAACTTTCCGTACAACATTTCCTCCCAGATCTTATTTAAATGTCTGGAATACCGCGATCGAATTCCTGAGATCATGGGGATGTTCCAGAAAGAAGTTGCAGAACGTATCGCTGAAAAACCCGGCTCCAAAACCTATGGTATATTGAGTGTCTTGCTTCAGGCATTTTATGACATCAGTTATTGTTTTACAGTGGATGAACACGTGTTCAATCCCCCGCCAAAGGTGAAATCCGGAGTTATTCGCTGCGTGCGCAATGAACGACAGCAAATGCCATGTGATGAGAAACTATTCTTTCAGGTCGTAAAAATGACCTTTAATCAGCGCAGAAAAACGATTCGAAATTCTTTGAAAGCGGTGTTGCAAGGAGCGGTGCTTGAACATCCTTTGTTAACGGAACGCCCTGAAAAACTCTCTGTAGAACAGTTCATCGAATTAACCCTAGCTGTTCAGACTGCGTTGCACCATTCGGATACAGGGACTGACCGATGAGAAGAATTGAGGAGATCGAAACACAAAAAAGTAGGTTCGAATTCCTGTTATCAATAAAAATTCACTTTCTTTGCTCTATAAAAATGAAATTGATATGAGTTCATCTGACTTTTTTTACGCGATCGGTGACTTTTTAACCTGGACATTTGGTTTTTTTGAATGGGTAGGGAATAAGTTCAATTACTTGTTGTTAGGACTCGGTTTTTTCGGCCTGTTCTATTGGTTGAACATCCAGAAAAAACTGAACGATAAGGCAGCAAATGATCCAAATAAAATAAAGTAAGAAGCGCTTCTTAGGATATTCAGGGTGTCATGCGGCACCCTTTTTTTTTACAGTCATGCACGTTTCAGTGATCATAACTGCCGGTGGAATCGGCAAGCGGATGGGGGGAGCTGTCCCGAAGCAATTTATGCTTTTGGCGGGGAGACCTGTACTTGCGCATACACTCGAACGATTTCACGCTCTTCTTCCTGACGCTCAGTTCATTCTTACGTTACCTTCTGAGTGGCAGACATATTGGAAAGAACTGGTTGAACACTACGCTATTGAGGTGCCTCATGTCCTCACGGACGGGGGTGCTGAGCGTTTTCATTCGGTGAAAAATGCGTTAGCCCTCGCAACAGGCTCTGTTGTCTTCGTCCACGATGCTGTTCGCCCCTTGTTTTCAGAAGCGACGATCAAACGTTGTTTGCAGGCATTGGAAATGCACCCGGCGATCGTTCCGGTAACCAAAGTAAAGGAAACGCTGCGACAAATGCATGACGACAAGAGTCAGACAGTAGACCGAAATCTCTATCGATTGGTACAGACTCCACAATGTTTTCACAGAGAAGTTCTTGCAACTGCCTATGAGCAGGAGTTTGATTCTGCTTTCACAGACGATGCATCTGTTGTCGAAAGAACGGGCGTAT
>JBEGVI010000159.1:0-37720 GCA_041178485.1 Bacteroidota bacterium
ACACTCAAATTCTCTTCCTCAACGACCTCTTCCTTCAAAAACTGATTTTTCCCCGATTCTATCATGTCTATGTGCACCTTTGTCACGGGCCTGAACCGACCACGCATCATCAGGATGTTTCTTTTGTAAAGAGCTGTGGCAGGCTGAAGTACATTCCCACACAAATCGAACATGGTAGCGTCTGTATATCCTCGCTTGACTAAATTCAATGCGATAACCCTGTTATCTGTAGTTTGGCAATTCGGTCCGGATACCCGAAGCATATCCACTTCCATACGGTCACGGGGTAAACGATGCATGAGGTTTGTGAGGAATTCCTCCAAATCATCAAAATGGAAATAGCACGCATGTATCAGGTTTACTCCCAAAATACCAATGGCTTCCTGTTGTGCCTTGTGAGAATTATCGTGCATTTTAATATGCAAAATCACATCATTTGGCTCTGCCTCCAAATCCATTTGAAAGCGAATTCCTACCCAGCCATGACCTTGATTTGTTTTATGATAATTCAAAGATTCAACTGTATTACAGAAGGCAAAAAAACGTGACTCTTTGTATTTTGCAGGGAGACGAAATTTCAGTGTTTCGTATTCCGTATTGAGCATCGTTAGCAAGCGTTCTTCGCAAACATACCGAGAAGCCTCTCCATACATGGAATCAGAAACTTTCATGTCGTAAGCTGATTGGGTATAAGCGATGGTGCCAGAACTTCCTCCTGCCTTAAAGAAATTGGCTGCAACCTCCTGACCGGCTCCAATTTCCGCAAAGCAACCATAAATATCTGGTGTAAGATTGATCTTAAGTGCTTTTTCTTCAGTGGTAAGTCTTCTCTCGTCTATCATAGGATTTCACTTGAATATAACGAACATTGTCGGAATTAGTAACCGGGGTCTTGAAAATCCGGATTGTTCACAAATGACTGATCTGTTAGGGTCATCAAAAATTTCTTCAACAGGAATCGCTCCTGGCTGTCAAGTTGAACTCCGGAATTTGAGAGATGCTCCATTAAAGGATCGATGGTGGAACTTGAGACCAAACCGGAAGAATAATGTTCAATCACTTCATCCAGCGTTGCAAAACGGCCATCGTGCATGTATGGCGCAGTGAGTTCAATGTTGCGTAAGGTCGGAATTTTAAACCTGCCCATATCGTTGGGATTGCCCGTCACTCCTCCTCTTCCCGGATCTGTAAAAGTCGCATCGAGCCCGTTGTTACTGAATTTATTGATGTGCATCAAAACGCCACTGTGACAGTGAAGACAATCCGCCCCATTCAAACTTTTAAACAGGTCATACCCGGCCCATTCTTCTGCAGAAATACTCGGTAAAATTTGCTGATCTATCGCGGAAAGTGACATGCTATTTTCGTACTTGTACATGACATCAAACTTCGAATTGCCAGAAATCATGGTACGAATAAATTGCGCAATAGCCTTCGTTACTTTTAGGGAGTCTATTCCCTCTTCTCCAAAGGCCTTGAAGAACATATTTCGATAAGAAACATCCCCATTTAACTTAGAAACTGCATCTTTCCATGACTGATGCATTTCAATAGGGTTGGGAACAGGTTCAAGAATCTGGTCTTCCAATGACTTTGATCTTCCATCCCAGAAAAAGAATTTTTGCCATCCGAGATTTATTAAAGCCATCGAGTTCCTGTTACCCTGAATCCCATCTATACCGGTCGAAAATTGATTCGGATCTGCAAAGCTATTCACGGGTGCATGACAAGAAGCACAAGACATCGAATTGTCGCCACTTAACTTTTCTTCATAAAATAAACGCCTTCCCAAAGCAACTCCCTCCACAGTCATAGGATTATCGTCCGGTATGATCATGTCAGGAAAATGACTAGGAATTTGAAGTTCATACGGCGTAGGCACATGCCCAATTCTGTCTTTTCTACATGAAAGAACAATGGTTAAAACGACAAATACTGCTAGAACGTACTTCATAGGATTACATTGGGGACAGTGCATCCTTCAGATTCTGAATTACCTTCAGACTGAGTGCCTCCTCTCCGGCAAGAGAATGCGACGAATGTTCGGTTTTAACATCAATAATCTGTGTTCCGTTCTGTAAAAACTTTTGCATGTCCAGTTTCAGAGGAAGTTCATACAAGGAAGCGGATTTTTGAACCCATGAGAGTCCGGAATAATTGATTGTCTGAAGAAGATTGTCAGCTCCCACATGAAAGACCACGTAATGATTAAAATTCTGAACAGCATCGGCAAGCGTATCCACTTTCGCCTCAATTTTTAAAAAGATATAGCCAGGATTCCAGTCCCAATGCATGTCATTGGCAATCAAAATGTTCAGCGGATCAGTTGTCGGAAACGCTGTGGGATCCTCATGATTTAGATTTGAATCTACACCAAAATACCCTGTCAAAGATGGGAAATCTGCAGGGACTCCGTTTACCGTAAATAAATTGATGCCATTCGATCGGTAATCAAATAACGCGCTTGATGCAAGTTGCTTTCCGGAACCATTTTTCAAAGAAGTAAGATAAAACCGAATGTCCGTAAATTGGATCGCATAGCCTTCGGCTGTGTAAACGGTTTGGTCGAGCTGCAAGTCTGTAGCACCATAAGTTGGTTGAACAGTCACTTGCAATTGATCCACAGGATCGGGAACGGTTTTGGGCGGTTTATCCTTACAAGAACCGGTCAAAAGTAAAAGAGGAACGCACAAGAAAGCCAGCAACTTTTTCATATATCAAATTTACAGAAATAAATTTTACTACATTTATTTTTCAGTCCAGTCCACGTATAATTAACAAATGGAAATCGAAAAAGTTAAATCACTCAAAGTATTAAATGCCTCTGCCGGAAGTGGAAAGACGTACAACCTGGTCAGGGAATATCTGCTTCTGTTGCTTGGAGATCAGTTTCATCCCTCGAGATTTTCCAAAATTCTTGCTATGACCTTCACAAACAAGGCAGCTATAGAAATGAAGGATCGGATTATCGCAAAATTAGACGAAGTAGCCTACCATTCTGACAATCAAAAAACCAAGGAATATATCGATGATCTCTCCAGCGAGCTGGGTTGTACTTCTGAAGAAATTCAACGTCGTGCATTGTTGAGTTTAAAAGCTATCCTGCATCAATATGAAGATTTTCACATCATGACGATCGATAAATTCAACCTGCGGCTGATTCGTTCTTTTAGCCGTGATCTGGACCTTCCTGGTGAGTTTGAAGTCATCCTGGATGAATCTGAAGTCAGTGAGCGTGTCGTCGATCTTTTAATGAGTCAGATCGGAAACAAGGATTTGGAACTTCTGACCGATTTAATGATTTCCTATGCGAAAGAGAACATTGATGAGGGCGAAAGATGGGATTTCAGAAATCAACTCATTCAGTTCAGCTCGATACTTTCTAAGGAGAAGAACTTCCCCCTTGTACAGAAACTTATGGGGATGGACTTTTCAAATCAAGCCAGAAGGACTCTAAAAAATGAAATTGATCAGATCGAAGAAGATTTTTTTGCACAATGCAGGGAGGTTCACGCATTTTACCTTGCACTTGGGATACCTGAAGAGCTATATCCCGGAAAGTCAAAAACAACAAAACATCTAGACAAACTGGCTTCATTGGAACGCATTCCACATGAAATTTTCACCGTAGCCTACATGACTGATCTGGAAAAACCCGTGCCAACCGGAAGGCAATTTCCCGATGAAATGAAAGATTTGATCAGGGAGCTACACAAAAAGCACAAAACAGCCATGCCGTTGGTCGAGGTAAAAAGACTGTTTTTGCGCAATTTCTACAATATGGCGTTGCTCCAGTACATTGCTCGGACAATGGATGCGGTAAAAAAAGAGGATCAACAAATCCGTATTTCCGAATTCAACGCACTGATTTCAAAATTAGTTCAAGAAGAAAAAGCAGCTTTTATATATGAACGGCTGGGAACCCGATATAAGAATTTTCTCCTTGACGAATTTCAGGATACATCCCGGCTTCAGTGGTTAAATCTTGTTCCACTTGTGCATGAATCCTTGTCACAACGCGATCTGAATCTCATCGTGGGTGATCCGAAACAATCTATCTACCGATTCAAAAATGGGGTAGCGGAGCAATTTGTCTCCTTGCCTGGAATTTTCAATCCTGAAAACGATTCGTACATAAAAGAACTGTCTGATTACTTCGAGGATGCGGGTGAAGTCCTGCCTCTTGAGGGGAATTATCGCTCTGGAAGAATTATTGTGGAGTTTAACAATTCTTTCTTTTTAGACTTGCGTGAGAGTTTGCCAGATAGCACTCAAACGTTTTATAATGCAATTGAACAAACACCTTGCTCTGACAAACCGGGATATGTAAAAATCGTATCTAATGAATCTGATCCTGATTTTGATTCACAGTTTGAATTTATTCTTAATGCTATTCAAGAGACACTTTCCGAAGGTTATTTACCTGGAGAAATTTGCATTTTAAGTGACACAAACCAACGCGCGAATGATTGGGCGATCGAACTTACCCATCAGAATTACAGGGTTGTATCTGCGGATTCTCTTCTGGTGCAGAGTGAACCAAAAGTAAAGCTCATACTTTCATATTTGAAACGTCGGTTGAATCCGGGATCAATTACCGAACAAAAAAAGTTTGCTGATTTATTTTTTCGAATTCAAAATGTATCAAGCCCCTACGAAAACTATAAGAATTATATCTCTTCCTTAAAAAACAAGGATGGAAAAACAATAATGGTATTTGACGAAAATCGATTTTTATCAGACAATTTTCAATCCAGAGAAGTTTTCTTTAAAAAATACGATACGCTTTATGAGCTGGTACAGTCCTTTTATAAAGCAATGGGATGGGTTGAGCTTCGCAATCCATACCTGCATCATTTTGCCGATTTTGTATTTGAATTTGAACAGAAAAAAGGTCCGGACCTACGAGGACTCATTGAACAATATCAGAAAGTCAAAGGTAAACTGGCCATTCAACTTCCCGAAAGTAAAGAGTCTATAAACATTATGACGATTCACAAAGCCAAAGGACTGGAATTTCCGGTGGTCATTATTCCTTACCTGAATTTTGATACTCAAATTCACTGGAAGAACAACTTTTTAGTTGAAATTGACGACGTCATTGTGTATACCGGTTTAACGAAAAGCAGTCCAATACCCGGAATTCGTGACCTGAATAAAGGAGAAAATGAACAGATTCTAACTGACAAAGTAAACATGTGTTACGTCGGATTTACGAGACCGGAAGAAAGACTTTATGTTCTGAATCAGGCAAAAGGAGATAAATTTGGCAAAAGGGCACACGAGACTTTCAAAAAACAAGTCCACACGTTATCCGAAGATGGTTCTATTCTAATTGAATTGGGAGAAAAGGTCACGAAAGAAATGAACGAAGAAGAATATACTCAGGAACCTTTTTTCATTCCAAGCATTGAAAATGACGTTTTATGGTTTCCGGAAATCTCCTTGAGAAGATCGCTTACCGAATTAAAAGATTCCGTTCAATCCAATGTAATTCTCACGGGAAATCAATTTCATGATGCAGTTTCAAGGATTAAAAAGTCAGAAGATATACAACCGGTATTGCGTGAAATGATTTTAAACGGAGAGCTCGAACAACGTGAATACAATCGTATTGAGCAGATGTTACTGGAACTTTTTAAGTGTGAAGAATATGTTTCCCTGCTCGCTTCTTCAGATGAAGATCTTTCAGAACAATCCATGATTGTGGATCGTGAAACCATTCGAAGACCCGATAAGTTGCTGATAAATAAAACTCAGGCCACCGTGGTGGATTTCAAAACAGGAATTCAAAAGGATTCAGATTTACAGCAAGTACTCTCCTATGCTTCTTCTCTTGAGAAAATGGGGTACAGCTCTGTAAGCGGCTATCTGTATTATGCTCAGTCAGGCACTCTACACAAGGTATGCTAAGTTCCCTTCCCTGAAAACACGGCATTGATTACCTCATCTTCCACGATCTCTGGAATGGTGACTTTTAATCTTGGTTCGGCTTCCATTGCTCGTCGTATTGCGAAAACGGCACCCTCATTTCTGGCCCAGTTCCTTCGCGCAATGCCGTTGTTCACATCCCAGTGGAGCATCATTTTCAATCTTCGATCGGCTTCCGGTGTACCATCAAGGAGCATTCCAAAGCCACCATTGATTACCTCACCCCATCCTACTCCTCCTCCATTGTGTATGGAAACCCAAGTAGCTCCTCGGAAACTGTCACCGATAACATTTTGAATTGCCATATCAGCGGTAAATCGGGAACCATCATAAATATTCGAGGTTTCACGGTAAGGTGAGTCCGTGCCGGAGACATCGTGGTGGTCACGACCAAGTATCACGGGTCCAATTTCTCCCCGGGAAATTGCATTGTTAAAGGCTTCCGCAATTCGCATTCGACCTTCAGCATCCGCGTACAGGATCCGGGCCTTTGAACCTACCACAAGTTGATTCTCACGGGCACCTTTGATCCAACGTATATTGTCCGACATCTGCAATTTTATTTCCTCAGGACTGTTGAGCATCATTTCTTCCAGAACTCCGCAAGCAATCTCATCCGTTCGGTCAAGATCTTCCTGTTTTCCGGAGGCACATACCCATCGGAAGGGTCCAAAACCATAATCAAAGCACATCGGACCGAGAATATCCTGTATATAAGACGGATATCGGAAATCTATTCCATTCTCGGCCAAAACATCGGCTCCTGAACGTGATGCTTCGAGAAGAAATGCATTCCCATAGTCAAAGAAATAAGTACCCTTCGCGGTATGTTTGTTTACCGATGCTGCATGCCTCCGCAAAGAACTACGAACAAGTTCTTCAAATTTCTCAGGCTCCTCAGACATCATTCTGTTTGATTCTTCAAAAGTCAATCCAGCAGGATAATACCCTCCGGCCCAAGGATTATGTAAAGACGTTTGATCAGAGCCCAATTCAACAAATATGTTATTCTCATCAAATGATTCCCAGACATCCACCACATTTCCAAGGTAAGCTATCGAGACAACTTCTTTGTTCTGTTTTGCCATGGATACGCGCTCACACAACACATTAAGATCAGTAATAACCTCATCAACCCACCCCTGAGAATGTCGTGTATGGACCGCCTTCGGATTTACTTCGGCCGTTACAGAAATGCAACCCGCAATATTGCCTGCTTTAGGTTGAGCCCCAGACATTCCACCTAAACCTGCAGTAACGAATAATTTACCCTTAATATCATCTGATTTACCGGAAATTTTTCGCGCAGCATTCAAAACGGTAATGGTTGTTCCGTGCACAATTCCCTGAGGTCCGATATACATGTATGAACCCGCTGTCATCTGGCCATATTGCGTGACACCAAGCGCATTGAACCGTTCCCAATCATCCGGTTTTGAATAATTCGGTATCATCATGCCATTTGTCACCACCACACGCGGAGCCTCCTTGTGCGAAGGAAAAAGGCCCATTGGATGACCCGAATACATGACCAACGTTTGTTCATCTGTCATTTCCGACAAGTACTTCATGGTAAGTCTGTATTGAATCCAGTTCTGAAAAACTGCTCCATTGCCCCCATACGTAATAAGTTCATGTGGATGCTGTGCAACGGCATAATCCAGATTATTCTGGATCATCAACATAATTGCTCTTGCCTGAAGAGATCTCCCGGGATAATCCTCAATTGCCCTGGCATACATCTTATAATCAGGGCGATATCTATACATATAAATCCTTCCATAAGTCTCAAGTTCCTGCAGAAAATCCACAGCTAATTCTCCATGCTGATGCTTGGGGAAATAGCGTAAAGCATTTCTAATTGCCAGTTTTTTTTCTTCCGGAGAGAGGATATCTTTTCTCTTTGGAGCATGATTAATTTCATGTTCAAACGACTTTTTAGGAGGAATCACATCGGGAATGCCCTGAATTAAATCCTTTTGAAAGGCTTCAAGCGTCATAAAATTTTTTTACAAAAATACGGAATGAATTCTTCTGCTCAACGCAGCACGTTCAGGTGGCCATGCCATACATACTGGTCATCGTTGATACGGTCTTTGGCGACAATCTTCCATGTGTACGTTCCCGAAGGAACGATCTGACCATTGTACGAACCATCCCAGGATTCCGAAGGATTGTTGTTTTCCCAAATTATTTCGCCCCAGCGGTTAAATATCAACATGTTGAAACTAAATATATCGATCCCATCGATGTACACCTGAAAATTCTGATTGTATTCATCCCCATCAGGAGTAAAAGTATTGGGAACAAAGAGCACGACATCCTGAACTACCAAAACAGGTTTTGTGATTGTGTCCATACACCCGTATTCAGAGGTAGCAATTAATGTTACCTGATATTCACCGGCTTCTCCTTCTGGAAATGTTGAAGTTGGATTTTCAGAAGTGGAAAATTCAGGATTTCCGTACTCAATAAACCACTCGTATGTCTCCCCGAAGGTACTGTAGTTGTAAAAATATACAGTCGGATCATACAGATAAGCAGGATTCGGGGAATGCATAAAATCAGCAACCGGCTTGGGATAGGAAATTAAATACCCCGGGAAAGTAGTTGAGTCAACACAACCTTGCGGAGAAGTAAGAATCAGCTGCACATCATAGGATCCCGCTGACATCTCTCCGGTAACAACAGATGTGATGTCATTGTATGTTTCTCCATTGGATATATTCCAAACTACATTCTGAACCATGGAAGGATCTGTCGTCATATTTAGTGAAAAAGATGCAGGTTCACATTTACCCGGTTCGTCCACCTCAACAGAAGGAACAGGCAATGGGGCAACTTCCACCAGAACGTCCAAAACCAAAGGAGAAGTTTCGCATCCATCGGATATCGTCACTGTATATGTCATGGTTTGAGGAGGAGAAACTTCTGTGGAATCAGATGTTCCTGTACCACTGTCCCCATTTGACCATACAAAATTGTAAGGTGCACCCGAGCCCCCACTTGCCGAAGCACCCACAGTAGTCTCATATCCCGGGCAGACATAGGTGTCAGGAGAAATAGTACCGGAAATAGATCCCAGAACGGTTACTGTTATAGTTTCTGTTGGAGATGTGCATCCACTTTGATTGGAAGAATAGACAGAATAGGTTGTAGTTGTTAAGGGCTGAACGGATTGACTGCCGAACAATGATGCAGTATGGTCCCAATGGTAGGAAATAGAATTTCCTCCGGAAGAAAAAGCATTCAATTGAGCAGTGCCGTTTTGACAAATTGTTGTATCATTTGAAACAGTGATTGCCAGTTGAGAAGGCTCTGTTACTGCTAACGATCCGCATTGAACACAACCTAATGCATTTCTTGTACAGACGGAATAGGTGCCTGCACTGATCCCCGAAAAGACATTGGAAGATTGCCAGGTAGCACCTCCGTCGATGCTGTAATCAACACCGGTTGCACTCGTTACTGTGATCGTGCCATCAGATTGTCCACCACAGGAGGGGGGATTAAAAGTAAGGGTCTGCTGTACGGAGCTCACCGATACCAGAACGGTATCACTGTTCGGACCACACGCAGCACTCGTCTCTGTTAGAATAAACTGGTAGATTCCATTCTGATTTACCGATACAAAAGGATCCAAAGTAGCGCTGGAAGGCGCGAAATTAACGGCGGGCGCAGGCGTTATTCCTGTTGCCAGATAGGTCCATTGAAGGACATTGCCGGGATCAGTCGCCGTGCCGTCCAGGTTGATCAGCTGACCGGAACAGTATGAATCATCAAGCCCTGCATTGGGTTGCGGCGGTTCTTCTACAAAGATGGTAAAGACTGCAGTGTCTCGAAATTCTGAATACGTAGCTGACGCAGGCTGATACACCTCTACCTCATACGTAGTCGTTTGTGATGGAGTGACAGAGACATTTGTTCCGCTTGTTGTATTGGAAACACCGTCCGTGACAAGCCAGGTAAATTGAGGTGCATTCACACCGGGCGTGGCTATTGTGACTAAAGCAGTACCTCCCACACAAATCGTTTGATCCGGAGCAGATACTCCACATGCCACATTGGCCGTTCCGAAAAAGTTCAAATTTACATTCTGACTTGTGCCACTGTAATTGGATAAGCAGAGTAAATATTGTTGTCCTGCAGTAACATTCAACGGATTTTCATAACTCGATTGACTGCCATTCGGGGGAAGTTGACCGGGAGGAGCCATCCCTGTATTTCCGTTACATGTCCCGTTCCAGTTACACGCCACTGGAGGAAGGGTGTTTCCTGTGATCGCAGCACATGTGGCAGGTCCATTGTACGGCCACATGATCCAATCAAAACAACCGCCACTTGGACCGATGATTGACCATGCCAATGTGCCATTTGATACTACTGAAATTGTAATAAACGTGGAACTCGTCTCCCCACTGAGTAAGCATCCAGCATTGCCGGGAGAAGAATTTGGATTTGTGTTCGGGTTAGATATAGAACCCGATGAGAAATCTATGACATTGGTTGCCGGATTGTTCGGCGCTATCGCAAAAGACGGAGTGGTACAACCGGGAACAGCATCCGGACAATCGTTGGGTTGAGCTACTGAAAGCAGACTCAAAAAAAATATAACTATTACAAGTAGATAATTCATGGTTTGTCACCACAACCTTCAAAAGGATAGGCATGAACTTCATCAACTCCGTGTCGACCGATTTGGACACACCACACCTTTTCAGCATAGGATTCAAACCAGGATTTGAATTCTGCCTCATTTAATTGATCTAGTCCTCTGGTTAACACAAAAACTCTTCTGGTGTTGTAATCCAATCTTACAACCTTTAGATTGGGATGTTGCCTCATAGAGAGTTCTAATTCCTTCATTTCCTGCTCCGAATCTATCGCAAGCATGCACTGAGCGAACAAGGTAGTTTCAGAATTATCCTGGGAATATAATCCACCGGCAAAACTTAGCAAACAAACCAAAAGTATATGTTTCATAGTATCCAAATATTTTTTAAAGACGAATCTCAATGCATCAGGTTGCCTAATAGGCACCACAAATTAACGAAAAAGATACAAGGGAACAAAATACATGTTCCATCGGAACTCATTGAATTCTAGAGAAATCTGAACTTCTTACCAGGATAAACTGCAGAATCCCCCAATTCTTCCTCTATTCTCAGAAGTTGATTGTACTTTGCCATTCTATCGCTTCGAGATGCTGAACCGGTTTTAATCTGTCCTGTATTCAATGCCACAGCAAGATCCGCGATGGTGCTGTCCTCGGTCTCTCCACTGCGGTGACTCATAACAGATGTATAACTGTTTCTCGTGGCCAGCTGAACTGCTTCAATGGTCTCAGTTAATGAACCAATTTGATTCACTTTAACCAAAATAGAATTGGCGATCCCCTCGTCAATTCCACGTTGCAATCGTTTTGAATTTGTAACAAATAAATCATCGCCCACAAGCTGAACCTTTGAGCCAAGTTGCTCTGTAGCAAGTTTCCAACCTGACCAATCATCTTCAGCCAAACCATCTTCAATTGAAACAATCGGGTATTTCAAACACCACTCTTTCCAGAAGCCCACTATTTCTGATGAAGTCATTTCTTCGCCTGTAGAATGAAAGGAATAACGTTGTTTTTCTGCATTATAAAATTCAGACGATGCAGCATCCAAAGCAACAAAAATATCCTCTCCTGGACGGAATCCTGCCTTTTCTATCGCCTCTATTACAACCTTTATCGCTTCCTCGTTGGAATTTAAATTAGGTGCAAATCCACCTTCATCGCCCACATTTGTAGACATCCCTCTAGATTTCAGCACCCCTTTCAACTGATGAAAAACTTCTGTTCCCCAGCGCAAGCCCTCAGAAAACGAAGATGCTCCGAAAGGCATCACCATAAACTCTTGAATGTCGATCAGATTGTCTGCATGAGATCCGCCATTCAAGATATTCATCATTGGAACGGGCATCGTTACTGCGCCCACTCCTCCAATATACTTGTACAAACTCAAACCAGATTCTTGCGCTGCAGCTCGGGCTACAGCGAGAGACGTACCAAGTATGGCATTTGCACCAAGTTTAGACTTATTCTCAGTGCCATCAAGACGCAGCATTACAGTATCAATTGCTTTTTGATCGCACACATCCATCCCCTGAAGAGCATCATTGATAAGGGTATTCACATTTTGAACTGCCTGTAGAACACCTTTGCCTAAATACACATTTTTATCTCCATCGCGAAGTTCCATTGCTTCATGTATCCCAGTAGAAGCTCCAGATGGAACAGCCGACCTTCCGAGCACACCATTCGCAGTGTGAACATCTACTTCTACCGTTGGATTGCCACGTGAATCTAAAATTTGTCTGCCAACTATTTTTACAATGTAACTCATTTTCTATAGTGTTTCATGTTATCAATGAACTGATCAAAAAGATACCTGGAATCATGCGGACCCGCGGAAGCCTCAGGATGGTATTGAACAGAGAATACCGGCTTGTCAATTAACTCTATTCCAGCGATGGTTTGATCGTTCAAATGGGTGTGCGTTACTCGAACATTCGGATTGCTGTTCACGCTGTCTTTAGAAATCACGAAGCCGTGATTCTGGGAGGTAATTTCTCCTTTACCGGATTTGAGGTTCTTGATGGGATGGTTAATGCCACGATGACCATTAAACATTTTTTCAGTTTTCAATCCCTGACTTAAGCCAAGAATCTGATGGCCCAGACAAATTCCAAAAACGGGCTTACCCGTTTCAACGATTTCTTTTACAAGATCAATCGAGGACGGCATAGCAGAAGGGTCTCCCGGACCATTGGAAAGCATATACCCATCAGGACCAAAAGAATCCAGATCCGCTTTTGATGAATTCAATGGAAATACTTTCACATGACATCCGCGCTCCACAAGGCAACGAACGATGTTCTTCTTCACCCCAAAATCGATTAAAGACACTTTAAAGGATGTATTTTCCGGGACCACCTCATATGCTTCCCCGGTAGTAACCTTCGAAGACAATTCGAGACCGTCCATGGAAGGTGCATTGGAAAGAATTTTCTTAAGTTCTTCAACATCAGTAATTTCGGAGGAAATGATTGCGTTCATTGCCCCTTTACTTCTAATGTGCCTCACAAGAGCTCGGGTATCAATATCCGTAATTCCAACCGTATTACTTTTCAACATCTGAGCCTCCAGCGAACCAACTGCTGAAGGTCGTGAGTACACCTCCGAAAATTTCTTGGTAACGAGACCGGCAATTTTGATCGATTCAGACTCTATTTCGTCAGAGTGCATCCCGTAATTGCCAATGTGGGCCGTAGTCATGATAAGAATCTGACCGTAGTATGAAGGATCGGTAAATACTTCCTGATATCCCGTCATTCCGGTATTAAACGCAATCTCACCGGTGGTGGTGCCGACTTTACCAATTCCTACTCCTTGAAAAACCGTTCCATCTGCAAGAACGAGTAACGCCGGATTTCTTGATTCCATTCAGAAAAAAATTTGGGCAAATTTAGGGTTTCAAAACGAATTGCCCTGATCATGTTAATAAAAAAAGGGAGCTCATGGCTCCCTTTCTAACTTTTTGTCTTTGAATTACTTTTCTTCCTCTGAATCCGAAGAAGTTTCCTCTGACGCATCCGCGGAAGGTTCTTCAACATCTGTAGCTGGCTCTTCAGCAGCCGCCTCAGACTCTGTCACTTCTGCTTGAGCCGGTTCTTCCGAAACAACTTCCGCTACAGGAGCTTCCGCTACAGTCTCGCTGGCTTCTTCGGTGCTAGTCTCTGACGCTTCCTCTACAACCACTGCTTCTTCAACAGCCGTTGTCTCAGTAGCATCTTTCTTTGCTCCACCGCGACGGGAACGACGAGTATTTTTCTTCGCTTTTTCGTTCGTGTACAGCTCATTGAAATCAACCAGCTCAATCAAACACATTTCAGCATTGTCTCCCAATCGGTAACCGGTACGAATGATACGCGTGTATCCACCCTCTCTGTTTGCGATTTTAGGCGCAATTTCCCTGAAAAGTTCTGTTACTACATCTTTATTTTGCAAATAACTAAAAACAGTTCTTCGGGAATGTGTTGAATCTGTCTTAGATTTAGTAAGAAGCGGTTCAACGAATGTACGAAGCGCCTTTGCTTTTGCAATCGTGGTATTGATTCTTTTGTGCTGAATCAGGGAACATGCCATATTCGACAACATCGCTTTTCGGTGTGCCGATTTGCGTCCCAGATTATTTACTTTGTTTCCGTGTCTCATAATTTAAATTTCGTAAGTAACGGTTAACCGGATCTGCCAATGGTATCGCTACAGTCCAGCCACCTATTACGCCATTATTAATTCATTTGCGATACTAGTCTTTATCCAATTTATATTTCGAAACATTCATTCCGAAGTTCAACCCTTTATTATCTACAAGATCTTCCAACTCAGTAAGTGACTTCTTGCCGAAATTTCTGAATTTCAAGAGATCATTCTTGTTGTAAGAAACTAAGTCACCGAGTGTTTCTACATCTGCAGCCTTCAAACAGTTCAGCGCACGAACGGAAAGGTCCATGTCTACCAACTTGGTTTTTAGCAACTGACGCATGTGAAGTGATGTTTCATCAAATTCTTCAGTCTCTGCCTTCACTTCGCTATCCAATGTAATACGCTCATCAGAGAAGAGCATAAAGTGGTGAATTAAGATTTTAGCAGCTTCCTTGAGGGCGTCTTTTGGATGAATAGAACCATCCGTTGTAATGTCAAGTACAAGTTTCTCGTAATCGGTCTTTTGTTCAACTCGATAATTCTCGATCGTGTATTTTACATTCTTAATCGGAGTAAAAATCGAATCGACAAAAATAGTTCCGAATGGAGCACTGCTTTGCTTATTTTCTTCTGCCGGAATATATCCGCGTCCTTTTACAATCGTAAGCTCCAACTCCAACTTCACTGTAGGCTCCATGTTGCAGATTACAAGGTCGGAATTCAGAACCTGAAAAGCCGATGTAAATTTACCAATGTCTCCCGCAGTCAGTTTGTCCTGACCGCTAATTGACACGATAACGGTTTCATTGTCTGTTCCGTCAATTTGTTGTTTGAAACGCACCTGTTTCAGGTTCAGAATAATCTCTGTTATATCCTCAACAATACCCTTGATGGTGGTAAATTCATGATCTGCACCCTCAATCCGCACAGAGGAAATAGCATATCCCTCTAGGGAAGAAAGTAAAATTCTACGCAGGGAATTCCCTACTGTTATTCCGTAACCCGGTTCTAGGGGACGGAATTCAAATTGTCCGTGATGCTCATCGGACTGAATCATAATTACCTTGTCAGGCTTCTGGAAGTCTAAAATTGCCATGTTTTTCTTCTTTTTAATTGTTTCTGGGTTGCGCGGAATAATGGATTGAAGAAGTTCGATTATACCCTTTGGCCCAAATTCAATGTTGTTTAGTTATTATTTAGAATATAATTCGACGATCAACTGTTCCTTGATGTTTTCAGGAATCATTTCACGCGAAGGTGCATTAAGGTATTTTCCTGACATGTCGGACGCATTCCAGTCAAGCCAGTCGTATTTCTTGTTGCTTGATGTCAGAGAAGAAGTGATCACTTCAAGTGATTTCGATTTCTCACGAACTCCGATAACATCTCCTGGACGGAGCGTGTATGAAGGAATATTCACCAATTCTCCATTCACAGTGATGTGTTTGTGAGTTACCAGCTGACGAGCAGCACGGCGACTTGGAGCAACCCCTAAACGGTAAACCGTGTTGTCAAGGCGAGCTTCGCACAATTGAAGTAAGTTTTCACCTGTGATCCCTTTCATTCGGGATGCTTTCTCAAACAAGTTGGAGAATTGACGCTCAAGAATACCGTAAGTATACTTCGCCTTTTGTTTTTCTCCAAGCTGGATAGCATATTCTGATTGCTTTCCACCTCTTCTTTTAGCCGGTCCGTGTTGTCCTGGACCATAGGCTCTTCTGTCAAGCGCTTTATCAGGACCGAAGATTGGATCTCTGAAGCGTCGCGCAATTTTTGATTTTGGACCTCTGTATCTTGCCATTTCTATTTGTTTTAAAGAGCAGTCATGAATTAAGGCTTTCCTTCGATGACTCTATATGCTCTTTTCGTTAATTACTATTATACTCGACGTCTTTTTGGTGGACGACAACCATTGTGTGGAAGTGGAGTAACGTCAATGATTTCAGTTACCTCAATTCCGGCATTGTGCAAAGACCTGATGGCAGATTCTCTACCTGCGCCCGGACCTTTTACAAATACTTTCACTCTACGTAATCCGAAGTCATGTGCTTCTTTCGCTGCATCCTCCGCAGAAACCTGCGCAGCATAAGGAGTGTTCTTCTTAGAACCTTTGAAGCCCATTTTTCCAGCCGATGACCAGGAAATTACCTGACCAGCGTTGTTCGTCAAAGAAATAATAACATTGCTGAAGGTAGCTTGAATATGCGCTTCACCCGCTGCATCTACTTTGACGTTCTTCTTCTTTTTTTGATTAGACTTTGCCATCGTGTTTATTTATTATTTAGTTGCTTTCTTCTTGTTGGCAACTGTTTTTCTTCTTCCTTTTCTCGTGCGAGAATTGTTTTTCGTGCGCTGACCTCTCAATGGCAATCCGGCACGGTGACGGATTCCCCTTGTACATCCGATATCCATCAAACGCTTGATGCTCAATTGAATTTCAGAACGAAGCTGCCCTTCAGTTTTGATCTCGTTTACAGAATTACGAATTGCCGACAACTGATCGTCATTCCAATCCTGAACTTTGATGTTCTCATCAATACCATTGTCCTTCAAAATCTTCTTTGAAGTACTTTTTCCAATACCGAAGATGTACGTTAAACCAATTACACCTCTTTTGTTTTTTGGTAAATCTATACCTGCAATACGTGCCATACTCTTTACTTATTACCCTTGTCTTTGTTTAAGTTTAGGGTTCTTTTTGTTTATAACATAAACCCTCCCTTTTCTCTTAACGATCTTACAATCTGCAGTTCGTTTTTTTACTGATGCTCTAACTTTCATTTTTTTCTCTTTTTAAGAAATGTTCCTATTTGTATCTGAAAGATATTCTCCCTTTCGTAAGATCATAAGGAGACATCTCAACTTTCACTCTGTCGCCGGGAAGGATTTTGATGTAAAACATTCTCATCTTTCCCGAAATATGCGCTGTGATTACATGGCCGTTTTCAAGTTCAACACGAAACATCGCATTTGACAACGCCTCGATGATAACTCCATCCTGTTCTATTGATGCCTGTTTTGCCATGTCAAAAACCTGATTGATCATTTGTTCGACGTCCTTTCACACGTGCACCTTCCATCAAACCATCCAATTTGCGGTTCAAGAGATACGATTCAATTTGTTGAAGTGTATCCAATACCACACCTACCATGATGAGCAAAGATGTTCCGCCGAAAAACATGGCAAATGCATCGTTTACTCCTGACAGTTTGGCGATAGCCGGCAAAATTGCAATTGCTGCAAGAAAGAGTGATCCTGGAAATGTAATTCTCGTTACAACAGAATCAATGTATTCCGCGGTTTCCTCTCCAGGTTTTTTACCGGGAATAAACGCGCCACCTCTTTTCAGATCATCTGCAATTTTCTGCGGATTAATCATGATAGCCGTGTAGAAATACGTAAATATGATGATCAATACAGCAAGTAAAAGGTTGTAGGAAAAACCGTACATGTTACCTAATGTCTGCTGAAGGAATCCACCACCTCCGCTTGAAAACAACATCACAGGAATGGTCATGATTGCCTGAGCAAAAATGATAGGCATTACCCCGCTCGCGTTGACCTTAATCGGAAGATAGTTTCTTGAGCTCTGATCTTCTACAGCACGTGCTCCTACTACACGTTTAGCGGTGTTGAGTTGAATTTTTCGCACACCCTGAACAATGAGTATGGTCCCCATCACAATCAGCATGAATACCAGGAATTCAAGTACAAGAAGAATCAAGTTTCCTTTTCCCACTGAAATGCTAAATTCAGCAAGGAATGCTTCAGGTAATCTTGCAAGAATACCCACAGTAATCAACAAAGAAATTCCGTTTCCGATTCCTTTGTCAGTTATCCGTTCACCCAGCCACACAGCAAACATAGACCCTGCAATCAATACAGTGACTGTTTGAATCCACCAGAATGTGGAGGCATCCTGCGGCAGAGCTCCTTTATTCTGAACATAAAGAGCAAGGTAACTCGGAGCCTGCAGAATACAGATCACAATAGTGAGTAACCGCGTGTAACTGTTGATTCTGGTTCGACCGGATTCGCCTTCATTTTGCATTTTCTGAACAGCCGGGACAGCCATTCCTAAGAGCTGCATAATGATCGACGCACTGATGTAGGGCATGATCCCCAGAGCCATAACAGAAGCGTTTGTGAATCCACCACCCGAAAAAAGGGATAAAAGTGTTTCAAGCGCATTTTGTTTTGCATTTGGCTGGGGTTTCAGCATGTCCACATCCACTCCGGGCAGAATCACAAAAGAACCAATTCGGTAAATTAGGATAAGTCCGAGGGTCAGGATAATCCTTTTCCTCAGCTCTTCTACTTTCCAAATGTTTTTGATATTCTGAATAAATCGCTTCATTTTAAAAAAATGTTGGCAAAGTTAGTTAGATTTCAGAACAATTTCCACCTTGTCCTTCGATAGCCGCTTTAGCGGTTCCAGAGAACTTGTGTGCTGTAACATTGATCTTTGCCTTCAATTCTCCGCGACCAAGGATCTTTACCAGTTCATTGTTGGATATAAGCCCATTTTCGCGCAACACTTCAGGAGTGATTTCAGATACATTCTTACGGTCTACCAATGACTGGATGATATCCAAATTGATAGCTTTGAATTCCACTCGGTTGATGTTCTTGAAACCGAATTTAGGTACACGACGCTGAAGTGGCATCTGTCCACCTTCAAAACCAATTTTTTTACTGTAACCAGATCTTGACTTCGCTCCTTTGTGTCCACGTGTAGATGTTCCACCGTGTCCGGAACCCTGCCCTCTGGCAATTCTCTTTTGCCGCTTTACCGAGCCTTTAGCAGGAGTTAAATTATGTAAGTTCATTTTTTTGCGAATTTTAAGTTTACTCAACTACCTGAATCAGGTGTTGTACTTTTTTAACCATTCCCAGGATTTGAGGCGTTGCCTCATGTTCCACCACTTGATTAAGTTTCCTCAATCCAAGCGCCTTTATCGTAGCTTTCTGAACAGCAGGACGTTTGATAGCGCTTTTAACTTGCTTGATTTTAATTGTAGCCATAATACACTATTAACCGTTAAACACTTTATCCAATGTAATCCCGCGTTGCTTAGCGACCGAAACTGCATCTCTCATTTTAGAAAGCGCATCGATTGTAGCTTTAACCACGTTGTGTGGATTCGAAGATCCCTGGGATTTCGCCAAGACATTATGAACTCCTACGCTTTCCAGTACGGCACGCATCGCACCTCCTGCGATTACTCCTGTACCGTTTGTTGCGGGCTTCAACAGCACTTCTGCTCCACCAAATTTTCCTTTCTGGGTATGAGGAACTGTACCTTTCAAGATTGGAACGCGGATCAAATTTTTCTTCGCATCATCAATTCCTTTCGTGATTGCCTCAGTTACTTCTTTTGCTTTTCCAAGACCATGACCAACAATTCCGTTCTCGTCGCCAACAACTACAATTGCTGAGAAAGAAAACGTACGACCTCCTTTGGTCACTTTGGTAACACGGTTTACAGCAACGAGCTTGTCTTTAAGCTCTATATCTGCAGATTTTACTCTATTCATTGTACTTGCTGCCATGTATTAAAATTTAAGTCCGCCTTCTCTTGCTGAGTCAGCCAATGATTTAACTCTTCCGTGGTATAAATAACCATTTCGGTCAAACACCACTTTTTCGACACCTGCCTTCACCGCTTTCTCAGCTACTTCTTTTCCTACTACTGCTGCTTGTTCAGACTTGTTTTTCTTTTCTGCAGCTTTGTTTTTGTAGGATGAAGCAGACGCAAGGGTAGTTCCCGTGGTATCATCGATTAATTGTGCATAGATCTGTTTGTTGCTTCTGAAAACAGACAAACGTGGAACTTTTGAAGTACCAGAGATTTTCTTTCTGATTCTTCTTTTGATCTTTGCTCTTCGCTTTAATTTACTGAATGCCATAACATTTAAATTTTATTTCTTACCTGCCGATTTACCAGCTTTTCTTCGGATCTCTTCGCCCACAAATCGAATACCTTTTCCTTTGTATGGTTCCGGTTTACGGAAGGAGCGAATTTTGGCAGCAACCTGACCCAAAAGCTGTTTGTCGTAAGACTCTAGTGTTACAACCGGTGCTTTTCCTTTTTCAGTATTTGCAGATACCTTTACTTCGTTCGGAATTTCGAATACGATCGGATGTGAAAAACCAAGTGCCAATTCCAACTGCTGACCAGCGGCATTCGCACGGTATCCTACACCGATGACTTCCATTTCCTTTTTGTACCCTTCCGATACACCTTGAACCATATTTTGTAACAAAGCACGGTACAGACCGTGTTTTGCACGATGGGAAGGTGCCTCTGATTCGCGGCTGAAAGTTATTGTGCTCCCTTCGATGGTCAGCGTTACTCCGGATTCGATTACCTGAGAAAGCTCACCTTTAGGACCCTTGACGGAAACCTTGTTACCGTCTAACTTTACGTCTACTCCACTCGGGATGTTAACTGGGGATTTACCTATCCTTGACATTTTTACTCAACTTAAAATTAATATACGTAGCAGAGAACTTCTCCTCCTACGTTTTGTGTTCTTGCTTCTTTGTCCGTAATCACTCCTTTCGAAGTAGAAACGATAGCTATTCCAAGACCGTTAAGTACACGTGGCAACTCAGAAGAACCACTGTATTTACGCAAACCTGGACGGGAAGCGCGTTCGATCTTGGTAATTGCAGGAACTCTTGTCGATGCATTGTACTTCAATGCAATCTTGATGATTCCTTGCTTACCATCCTCTTCGAATTTGTAATTCGTAATGTATCCCTGATCAAAAAGAATCTGTGTCATTGCACGTTTCACATTTGACCCTGGAATTTCTACCATTTTCAACCCTGCCGAACTAGCATTTCGGATGCGGGTAAGAAAATCTGCTATTGGATCTGTATTCATAACTTTTAATGGATTCAATTAATTACCAACTTGCTTTCTTTACTCCTGGGATTTTACCCGCCAAAGCCATTTCACGGAAGGTAACCCTTGAAATACCAAACTGACGCATGTATCCTCGTGGACGACCTGTTAAACCACAACGGTTGTGCTTACGGATCTTCGAAGAGTTTGCAGGCAGCTTCTGAATAGCCATCATAGCATCCCACTTCGCAGATTGAACTTCGTCGGAGGCATCAGTTGATTTCAAGACTTTAGTAAGTTCCTCACGCTTCTTTGCGTAACGGTTTACCATTCTTTCTCTTTTACGCTCGCGCGCTTTCATTGATTCTTTTGCCATCTCTTCTTATTTTTTTATGAATGGGAATCCAAATGCATCCAGAAGTGCTTTCGCTTCTTCATCGCTCTCCGCAGAAGTAACGAAGGTAATGTCCATACCCAGGATACGATTTACTTTGTCAATGTCAATTTCAGGGAAAATGATGTGCTCTTTCACTCCAAGGTTGAAGTTTCCTCGTCCGTCAAACCCTTTAGGATTAATCCCTCTGAAGTCACGTGTACGAGGCAACGAAACTGACAAAAGTCTGTCCAGGAAGTCATACATCTTATCACCACGAAGCGTAACTTTCGTACCGATAGGCATCCCTTTTCTCAACTTGAAGTTGGAGATGTCCTTTTTCGAAATCGTTGTTACCGCCTTCTGTCCGGCAATACGTGACAAGTCCGCAGCAGCACTTTCAATTAATTTCTTATCTGAAACTGCATCGCCCATACCTTGGCTCAATACAATTTTCTGAAGTTTAGGTACTCTCATGATTGTCTTGTACCCGAACTTTTCAGTTAATGCAGGAATGATTTCTGCATTATACTTTTCCTTAAGTCTTGGCGTGTAACTCATTTGATATCCTCCCCTGACTTTTTTGAATAACGAACTAATTTTCCTTTCGCGTCCACTCTACGACCTGTGCGTGTTGCCTGGCCTTTATGAACGAGCATAAGGTTGGAAATGTGGATGCTTCCTTCTTTCTCCACTATACCACCTTGAGGGTCTGCGGCACTTGGTTTGGCGTGTTTCTTTACGATATTCACACCTTTCACTGTTGCACGCATTTTTTTACGATCGATTGCAAGGACCGTTCCTTCATCCCCTTTCGCTTCACCGGTGATTACTTTCACCGTGTCGCCTACTTTAATGTGTAATTTCTGTTGCATGACTACAATTTATTAAAGTACCTCAGGAGCAAGTGAAACAATCTTCATGTAGTTGTTTTCACGCAGCTCACGAGCAACTGGTCCGAAAATACGGGTACCTCTCATGTCACCCGCCTGATTCAATATAACGCACGCGTTATCATCGAAACGAATGTAGGAACCATCGGCACGACGTACCTCTTTTCTGGTTCTAACTACCACCGCCTTGGCTACCGAACCCTTTTTAACGGCACCAGAGGGCATTGCACTCTTGACAGCAACTACGATCTTATCTCCTACTGAAGCATAGCGGCGTTTGGTTCCTCCGAGTACACGGATGACCAATACCTCTTTCGCTCCGGAGTTATCTGCTACTGCAAGTCTTGATTCTGTTTGTATCATTACTAAACTTATTTAGCTCTTTCAATAATTTCCACCAATCTCCAGTTCTTTGATTTACTCAACGGACGTGTTTCCATGATCTTTACAGTATCACCGATATTACAGTCGTTGTTCTCATCGTGCGCTACGAATTTGGTGGTTTTCTTTACGAACTTACCATACTTCGGGTGCTTCACCTTACGTTCCACAGCCACCACAATCGACTTTTGCATTTTGTCGCTGGTAACAATCCCGATTCGTTCTTTTCTTAAATTACGCTTTTCCATTTCAAGCAATTTCATTGTTTAACAAGCAACTAAGCCTGCGTTTCACGTTTTGTCAATTCAGTATTCAAACGTGCGATCGTTTTTCTAACCTTGCGTATCTGGATCGGATTTTCGATCGGAGCCACGCGGTGCGATAACTTCATTTTTTCAAGTTGTCCAGAAAGATCTGCGATCTTTTTCTTAACGTCTTCCACTGAAAGTTTAGTGATTTCCTGCTGCTTCATCTTTTCTTATTTTCCAGGTATAACATAATCGTTGCGAACAACGAACTTACATTTCACCGGCAACTTTTGAGCGGCCAGACGCAATGCTTCTTTGGCAATTTCATACGGAACACCGTCTGCCTCGAACATAATACGTCCGGGTTTCACTACTGCTACCCAGTGACTTGGAGCTCCTTTACCTTTACCCATCCTTACCTCTGCAGGTTTGGAGGTTACAGGTTTGTCCGGAAATATTCGGATCCACACTTTCCCCTCACGTTTCATGTAGCGCGTAACCGCGATACGTGATGCTTCGATCTGGCGCGAAGTGATCCATCCGGGCTCCAGTGTTTTCAGACCGAAAGATCCGAAAGCAATCGTGCTGCCACGATGAGCCTGCCCACGGTTTCTTCCTTTCTGAACTCTTCTGAACTTGGTTCTTTTTGGCTGTAACATCTTCTAAAGAATTTTACTGTCAGTATTATTTTTTCTTCCTTTTTGCACCCATTGGTTTGCGCGGAGCTCCACCCGGAGCACCTCCGGCTTTCGCCGCTGAGGCCGCCATTCCAACATTTGGAGAAAGGTCGCGTTTTCCATACACCTCACCTTTGCAGATCCACACCTTAATGCCCAAGCGGCCATAGGTAGTGTGTGCTTCGGAAACCGCATAATCGATGTCAGCTCTGAACTTATGTAACGGAGTACGTCCATCCTTATACATCTCTGTACGAGCCATCTCTGCGCCATTCAAACGTCCGGAAATCTTTACCTTGATTCCTTCCGCAGACATACGCATGGTGCTCGCAATCGCCATTTTTATAGCCCTTCTGAAAGAGATCCGTGCCTCCAACTGACGCGCAATGCCATCGGCAACCAAACGCGCATCCAGTTCAGGACGTTTAACCTCGAAGATATTGATCTGAATCTCCTTCTTCGTAAGTTTTTTCAACTCCTCTTTCAATTTGTCCACCTCCTGACCACCTTTTCCGATGATCACTCCTGGACGAGCCGTATTAATCGTCACTGTAACGAGTTTGAGGGTACGTTCAATGATGATTTTAGCAATGCTTGCCTTGGATAAGCGAGCGTTCAAATACTTCCGGATCTGATCGTCTTCAACGATTTTATCCTTGTATCGCTCTCCACCATACCAGTTTGATTCCCATCCGTGGATGTAACCTAGTCTGTTACCAATTGGATTTGTCTTTTGTCCCATCTTATCCCAAGTTATTTAGCACCATCAACTACGATGGTCACGTGATTTGATCTTTTTCTGATTCTGTGCGCTCTTCCCTGAGGCGCAGCCTGTATTCTCTTCATCATTGCACCGCCGCCAACTTCAATAGAACGGACGATCAATGTCTCCTCTTCAATGCTTTTACCTTCGTTTTTCTGTTCCCAGTTTGCAATTGCTGAACGAAGTAATTTTTCCAAGCTTATCGAAGCTGTTTTCGCATTGTGTTGCAATATATTCAGAGCTTTATTTACTTCTACTCCCCTTACAAGGTCTGCAACTAACCTCATCTTTCTCGGAGCGATCGGCGAATCATTCAGACGTGCAAACGCAGTCGTACTTTTCGTCACTTTAATTTGTTCAGCTCTTAATCGTTTTCTAGCACCCATGACTTTGCTATTTAATACTATCTTTTCTTATCTTTCTTATTTCCTGCGTGGCCACGGAAGTTACGCGTCGGAGCGAACTCACCTAGTTTGTGACCAACCATGTTTTCTGTTACGAAAACAGGAATAAACTTATTACCGTTGTGCACAGCAAACGTCAACCCGACAAAATCAGGAGTGATCGTAGAAGCACGGGACCAAGTTTTGATCACCGATTTACTTCCGGATGCCTGTGCATCGTCCACACGCTTCATTAATTTGTAATGTACGAAAGGTGGTTTTTTTAATGAACGACTCATATCCTACTTATTTTTTTCTTCTTTCGATGATAAACTTATCTGAATACTTCTTCTTCGAACGCGTTTTGTATCCTTTAGCTGGCATACCGTTGCGCGAACGCGGATGACCTCCTGCATTACGCCCTTCACCACCACCCATTGGGTGATCAACAGGGTTCATGACAACACCACGAACACGTGGACGGCGGCCCAACCAACGAGAACGACCTGCTTTACCTGACACTACCAAATTGTGTTCTGCATTTGAAACAGAACCAATGGTTGCCATACACGTCGTCAAGATCATTCTTGTTTCACCAGAAGGCATTTTGATAATCGCATAGCGTCCGTCTCGAGCATTTAATTGTGCGTACGTACCCGCCCCTCTTGCAATAGCTCCACCTTTTCCTGGTTTCAGTTCAATGTTATGAATAACCGTACCCAGAGGGACATCACTTAAAAAGAGTGCATTTCCGATATTCGGAGCCGCATTTTTTCCAGCTACAACAACATCCCCGGCTTTCAAGCCATTCGGAGCAATGATGTAGCGCTTCTCACCATCTGCATAATACAAAAGAGCAATGTGTGCTGTACGGTTTGGATCGTACTCGATGGATTTCACCGTTGCAGGCACATCATGTTTATCTCTTCTAAAATCAACAACACGGTACTTTTGTTTATGACCGCCACCGATATAGCGCATGGTCATTCTACCGTCGTTGTTACGACCACCAGACTTCTTCTTACTCGCTACGAGGCTCTTTTCAGGTTTGCTCGCAGTGATCTCAGAATAATCGCTGTTGATCTTGTGTCTTTGCCCTGGAGTAATAGGCTTAAATTTCTTAAGACTCATCTGTCAACTGCTTAATAATTATTAAATAAATCAATCGTTTCTCCTGCAGCAACTGTCACAACAGCTTTTTTCCACTGTTTGCTCGGTTGCTCAACGATACCTTTGTTAGTATACTTAACAGAGGATTTTCCACCGCCATAATTCAATGTACGCACGTCAGTCACACTCACACCGTACATTTTCTCGACAGCCTTCTTTATCTCGATCTTGTTGGCTGATCTGTCTACCTCAAAGGTGAAACGGTTGTGTTTCTCCGTGGTTGCGGTAGCTTTCTCAGTAATGATCGGCTTTTTGATAATTGTCTTCATCAATTCTTAGTTTAGAATCTTTTCAATTACTTCCAATGAACTCTCAGCCAGAACTACTTTCTTCGCGTTCAATACATCGTATGTATTCACAGAATCAGCAGTTACGACCTTTACTCTTCCAAGGTTACGCGATGACAAATAAACATTGTCATTTTGCGCCCCGAGAACCAAAAGAATTTTTTCGTTCTCCAGTTTCAGCGCAGAAACCAACGCAACAAAATCTTTCGTTTTAGCTGCTTCGAATTTTGGATCTTCCAAAACAAGAATAGCATCGTTTTTCGCTTTATACGAAAAGGCAGATTTACGTGCCAACCTTTTGAGTTTCACATTTAGCTTAAACTCGTAGTTGCGTGGTCTTGGTCCGAATATACGGCCTCCACCTACACGCGTTCCCGATTTGGCGCTACCTGCTCGAGCACCTCCCGTACCTTTCTGTTTTTTCAACTTCTTGGTCGATCCGGCGATTTCATTTCGTTCCTTTGCTTTGTGCGTGCCCTGACGACGGTTCGCCAGATGCTGCTTCACATCCAAATAGATCGCGTGGTCATTCGGTTCGATTCCGAAAACCGTATCTGAAAGCGTTACCTTTTTTGAAGTAGCTTTTCCTTTTGCATCAAATACTTTTACTTCCATCACTTCAAAATTGAAACGGTTGCACCTTTAGATCCGGGAACTGAGCCCTTCACCACTATTAAATTCTTATCAGCAAGTACCTTCAATACCTCAAGGTTTTCCATGACAACGCGTTTGTTGCCCATCTGACCTGCCATGCGCATTCCCTTGAATACGCGTGCAGGATAAGAACAAGCACCAATCGAACCTGGAGCTCGAAGACGGTTGTGCTGACCATGTGTAGACTGACCTACACCGCCAAACCCATGTCGTCTAACAACTCCCTGAAAACCCTTACCTTTCGAGGTCCCTACTACGCTGACATATTCACCTTCTTCAAAGATGTTTACGTCAACGGTATCACCGAGATTTACGTTTTCGAATCCTTTAAATTCCACCAACTTCGCTTTTGGAGTGGTGTTGGCTTTCTTAAAGTGGCCTTTCAGTGCATTCGGTGTGTTTTTATCTTTACGATCACCAAATCCAAGCTGAGTAGCCTCGTAACCATCTCTGTCTTGTGTTTTGACCTGAGTCACAACACAAGGACCAGCTTCTATCACTGTGCATGGCATAGCCTTGCCCTCGGCACTGTAGATGCTAGTCATTCCGACTTTTCTACCAATAATTCCTGGCATACTTAACTATTTAATTGTTACTATTAACTTACACTTTAATCTCTACGTCAACACCGCTGGGAAGTTCCAGTTTCATCAACGCATCTACCGTTTTTGAAGAAGAACTGTAGATATCAAGCAAACGCTTGTACGAAGCCAATTCGAATTGTTCACGTGCTTTTTTGTTTACGTGAGGAGATTTCAAAACGGTGTAAATACGCTTGTGCGTTGGAAGCGGAATTGGACCACTTACCACTGCACCTGTTGACTTTACAGTCTTTACGATCTTTTCTGCAGACTTATCCACAAGGTTATGATCGTATGATTTCAATTTTATTCTGATTTTCTGACTCATATCCTAATTTTTTAAGCTGAAACTTTACCACTTGCCTTTGCAACCACATCATCTGCAATGTTCTTCGGAGCCTCTGCATAATGAGAGAATTCCATAGATGAACTTGCACGACCTGACGAAAGTGTACGAAGTTGGGTAACATATCCAAACATTTCTGATAGCGGAACGTCGGCCTTAACAACTTTAGAACCTGCTCTGTCATCCATTCCACGAATTACACCACGACGACGGTTCAAGTCACCAACGATGTCACCCATGTTTTCCTCTGGTGTAACTACTTCAATTTTCATGATTGGCTCCAGAAGGATTGGACGCGCATTTTTCAAGGCTGTTCTGTATGCCATTTTAGCACAAAGTTCGAAGGAAAGAGAATCTGAATCGACAGCATGGAATGAACCGTCAATCAACTCAACTTTCATCGCTTCGATCGGGAATCCAGCCATCACACCATTCTTCATAGACTCTTTAAATCCTTTCTCAACAGACGGAATAAATTCACGAGGAATGTTACCACCTTTGATGCTGTTGATGAATTCAAGACCTGTTTTCTCTGCATTATCCTGAGGAGAGATCTTAACAACAATGTCAGCGAATTTTCCACGCCCACCAGACTGTTTCTTGTACACCTCTCTGTGGTCGATAGAAGCTGTAATGTTCTCTCTGTAAGAAACCTGGGGAGCTCCCTGGTTTACCTCCACTTTAAACTCTCTCTTTAAACGGTCGACAATGATTTCCAAGTGAAGCTCACCCATTCCAGAGATGATCGTCTGACCTGTTTCTTCATCTGTGTTCACACGGAATGTAGGATCTTCTTCAGCAAGTTTGTTCAAACCAACGCCTAACTTATCCTGATCTGCCTGAGTCTTCGGCTCAATTGCAATACCGATAACCGGATCAGGGAATTTCATTGACTCAAGAACGATTGGTGCATTCTCAGCACACAATGTGTCACCCGTACGGATGTCCTTAAAACCAACCAACGCACCAATATCTCCAGCACCAAGTTCATCAATCTGATTTTGCTTGTTTGCGTGCATCTGGAAGATACGTGAAATACGCTCTTTATTATTTGTACGCGTATTCAATACATAAGATCCTGCAGGCAATTTTCCGGAGTACGCTCGTGTAAAACACAAACGACCTACAAATGGATCAGTAGCAATTTTAAACGCCAAACCAGCAAAAGGCTCATCGTAAGATGGTTTGCGGGAAATCTCCTCATCCGTCTTAGGATTTGTACCTGTAATCGCTTCAATGTCCAATGGTGACGGAAGAATCTCCATTACCATATCCAACATTGCCTGAACTCCTTTATTTTTGAAAGAAGATCCACACATCATTGGAACTACTTTTCCTGAGATAGTCGCTTCACGCAATGCGTTCAGAATTTCCCTTTCGGTCAACGAGTTCTCATCCTCGAAAAATTTCTCCATCAACGTTTCATCGAATTCAGCAACAGCCTCGAGCAATTCACTTCTCAATCTTCGGGCATCGTCGATAATGTCAGCAGGAATTTCCACTTCCTGAAAAGTCATTCCCTGATCAGAATCGTTCCAAACGACACCTCTCCAGTTGATAAGGTCTACTACTCCTTTAAAGTTGTCCTCATCACCGATGTTGATCTGTAACGGAAGAGCGTGGCTTCCGAGCATGTCCTTAACTTGCTTGCACACTGCAAGGAAGTCAGCTCCCTGACGGTCCATTTTATTTACGAACCCGATGCGCGGAACATTGTAGTTATTTGCCAAGCGCCAGTTTGTTTCTGACTGAGGTTCTACACCATCAACAGCTGAGAACAGGAAAACCAACCCATCCAATACACGGAGTGATCTGTTTACCTCTACGGTAAAGTCAACGTGTCCAGGAGTGTCGATGATATTAATGTGGTATTTCTGACCACGGTAGTTCCAATTTACTGTTGTGGCAGCTGAAGTAATGGTAATACCACGCTCCTGCTCTTGTTCCATCCAGTCCATTGTAGCACCCCCTTCGTGTACCTCCCCAATTTTGTGGTTCACCCCGGCATAATAAAGGATACGCTCAGTGGTAGTTGTTTTTCCGGCGTCGATGTGAGCAGCGATACCAATGTTTCGGGTAAATCTAAGATCTCTTGCCATGGTAATTAGAATCTAAAATGTGAGAATGCTTTGTTCGCCTCAGCCATTCTTAAAGTGTCCTCTTTTTTCTTGTATGCAGCACCTTCTTCTTTCGAAGCTGCTATAATCTCGGAGGCTAATTTCTGAGCCATGGTTTTCTCGTTGCGCTTGCGTGCATAGCCAATCAACCATTTCATAGCAAGTGAAGATTTTCTTTCCTCGCGAACCGGTGTTGGAATTTGAAAGGTTGCACCACCAACACGGCGGCTGCGTACCTCAACACTGGGAGTTACATTTTCCAATGCTTTTCTCCACACTTCCAAACCTTCCTGATCTTCGATTTTTTTATCTACGATAGCAATTGCATCATAAAAAATACTGAATGCCAAACTCTTCTTCCCGTCATACATGAGGTTGTTGACAAACTTTGTTACCACAACGTCATTAAACTTCGGATCTGGCAGAATCGCTATCTTTTTCGCTTTTCTTCTTCTCATCTCTTAACGTTTTATTGATTATTTCGCTTTAGGTCTCTTTGTTCCGTACTTGGAGCGACGCTGAGATCTTCCCTCAACACCCGCCGTGTCCTCCGCACCGCGAACGATGTGGTAACGAACTCCAGGAAGGTCTTTCACCCTTCCTCCACGAACAAGCACCAGGGAGTGCTCTTGTAGGTTGTGACCTTCTCCACCGATGTAGGCATTGACTTCTTTACCATTGGTCAAACGCACCCTCGCTACTTTACGCATAGCAGAGTTCGGCTTCTTTGGAGTAGTTGTGTAAACCCTTACACACACTCCTTTACGCTGTGGACATGAATCAAGTGCAGCAGACTTACTTTTCTTGACTACCGCTGTTCTTCCTTTGCGAACTAATTGTTGGATAGTTGGCATAAAATACTCTTAATTTCTCTTGTTTTTAATCAATATAAATCACCCCCAAACACACTTTGAGGGGTGCAAAGATAGATAGTTAATCCGATTTAACAAGAAGTTATCAAAAAAAAGTGTGATTTTTTCACAATTGGATGTTGAAAGGGATTTTGCATGAGGCCCGACAGAGAATTCATTCCAATGCTGAACATGAACCCAATACCAATTTGTAAAACTTTGAAACATTTCGGGAATAAATAAATCTGCGGGCACAAGGAGGATTGTCCTGTTCGGTCACAGAAAAAATGTGGGAATGGGAATTAAGCGTAAGCTTGTCTAAGTTCTTAGATAATTCAATCACAAGTTGCTGTGAGATCGTGAGTCTATCTGTACAAAGTTCTCTTTACAGCTTTCACAACACGCTCAACATTTGGAAGTGCTTCGTCAATAAGCGTTGGTGAAAAGGCAAATGGTGTATCCGTCTGTGTCACACGTTCTACCGGCGCATCCAGATGATCAAAGGCGTAGCGCTGCAGGTGGTAAGCGATCTCAGAAGAAATCGATGCCAATGGCCAGGATTCCTCAACAACCACACAGCGATTTGTTTTCTTTACAGATTCAACAACCGCAGCGTAATCTATAGGTCGTATCGTACGAAGGTCAATAATCTCAACAGAAATACCTTCTTTCTCCAATGCTTCTGCTGCCTCTTGAGCAACTTTGATGATCTTTCCAAATGAAACGATTGTTACATCCGTACCTTTTCTTTTAATGTCCGCAACACCTATAGGTATTATGTATTCTCCTTCGGGAATTTCTCCTTTATCGCCGTACATTTTTTCTGACTCCAGGAATACTACCGGGTCTTCATCCCGAATCGCAGCTTTTAACAGTCCCTTCGCATCATATGGATTGGAGGGTGTAATCACTTTCAAACCCGGAACGTGTGCATAAAAAGCTTCAAATGATTGAGAGTGCGTTGCGGCGAGTTGACCTGCCTGACCATTCCCCCCGCGAAAAACCACAGGACAGGAATATTGTCCTCCGGACATCTGCAACATCTTCGCTGCACTGTTAATGATCTGATCCGCTGCAAGAATGGCAAAGTTCCAGGTCATGAATTCCACTATCGGACGTAAACCATTCATGGAGGCTCCCACTGCAATACCAGCAAATCCGAGTTCGGCAATTGGTGTGTCTATTACTCTTTTCGGACCGAATTCATCCAGCATTCCCTGAGAGACTTTGTAAGCACCGTTGTATTCCGCTACTTCTTCACCCATCAGGAATACGCGTTCGTCCCGTCGCATTTCCTCGGTCATTGCTTCTCTCAGTGCTTCACGAAATTGTACAGTCTTCATGTAAATGCAGCTTTTAATTTAGGAGCCAAAATTAACGATTAAACTTAAAAATCATAAATTCTTGTGTTGAATTCGATATTAAGTGCACTATCTGCAAAAAGAATAATTCCTTACATTTGCGTTCATTTGAAAAATTGAGATTCATGAAGATACTTGTCTGCATTAGTAAAGCTCCGGACACAACCTCTAAAATCGCTTTCGTCGACAACCAAACGCGCTTTGACGAAAACGGTGTTCAATACATTGTAAACCCTTACGATGAATGGTACGCTCTGGTGCGCGCTCTGGAAATCAAAGAAACGCTGGGTGGAAATGTTACCATCATCACAGTCGGTTCCGCTGCCGATGAAGCCGTGATCCGTAAAGCATTGGCTATAGGCGCAGATGACGCTGTAAGAATTGATGCAGATCCAACGGATGCCTATTTTACTGCTCTTCAAATCGCAGAATATGCGAAGTCAAATGGATTTGACCTGGTGCTTACCGGTAAAGAGACAATCAATTACAATGGTTCACAAGTGGGCGGTATGATTGCAGAAGCGCTGGACATGCCTTTTGTTTCCCTGGCATCAAAAATGGATGTAAACGGTTCGACGCTTACGCTTGAAAAAGAGATCGTAGGAGGGTTACAAGTTGTGGAGGTAGCTCTTCCGGCTGTTGTCTCATGTGCTAAGGGCATGGCTGAGCAGCGGATTCCAAACATGCGTGGCATCATGGCGGCACGTACAAAGCCCCTTCAGGTAGTTGCTGCAGTGGCCGTTGATCAGTTGACAAGTTATCAGAACTATTCGATGCCGGCGGCAAAATCTGCTTGCAAAATGATCGATCCGAATAATATGGATGAACTTGTTTCTTTGTTGCACAATGAAGCAAAAGTCATTTGATCCTGTTGATTAATATAAAGAAATATCTAAATACATAACCCGACATTCGTCAAAAAATAAGAATCATGTCAGTTCTCGTATATATTAATAGTTCAAACGGTTTAAACAAAGCCGCTCTTGAAGCGGTAACCTACGGAAAAAAATTGGGCGGTGAAGTAACCGTAATCACCTCTGGAAATGCTGATGCTGCTGTCCTTGGTTCACTTGGTCAGTATGGAGCGTCAAAAGTTCTTGTTGACCGATCTTTCCAGGGAGAGGACGATCAGCAATTGACACGAATGATCTCTGCTGCTGCTGATAAAACAAGTGCAAGTACTGTGGTTTTCAGTCATGACCTTACTGCAAAAGCTGTTGCCCCCAGATTGTCAGTTCGGTTGAAAGCAGGTTTGATCTCCGGTGCGATAGATGTGCCTTCCGGAGACGGCAGTATTAAGGTAAATGTGTTCTCTGGAAAAGCTTTTGGCTCCGTAAAAGTGAACAGCGGCAAAAAAATCATTTCATTGCTCCCAAATAGTTTTCAGCCTGAAGCCACGGGGACAGATTGTGGTGTAGAAGAATTCAATGGAAATGCCGGTGATGCAAAGGTGAAAGTGTTAAGCACCAAAAAACCTGAGGGAGAAATCCCACTTCCGGAGGCCGAATTGGTGGTATCTGCTGGTCGTGGCTTGAAAGGTCCTGAAAACTGGGGAATTGTAGAAGATCTTGCAAAAGCACTTGGTGCAGCCACAGCTTGTTCTCGCCCTGTTGCAGATATTGGCTGGAGACCTCACCACGAACATGTAGGACAAACCGGGGTGGCAATACGACCCAATCTCTACATCGCCGCAGGTATTTCCGGAGCTATCCAGCATCTGGCAGGTGTTAATGGTTCCAAGGTCATGGTAGTAATCAATACAGATCCTGAAGCACCTTTCTTTAAAGCTGCGGATTACGGGGTGGTTGGCGATGCCTTCGAGGTGTTACCAAAGCTGACAGCTGCCGTTAGAAAATTTAAGGAATCAGGAAATTAATCTTGACCCCGATTTCAATCGATTAAATGAATAAGATAAAGCTTGATATAGCGGGATTATCCTACAGTCAAACACAATCCGGTGCATATGCGCTTGTCTTGTCTGAGGTGGGTGGAAAACGCCAGCTTCCGATTGTTATTGGTGGTTTTGAGGCACAGGCAATTGCAATTGAGTTGGAAAAGATGACTCCGACACGACCACTGACTCATGATCTCATAAAAAACTTTGCACAAGCATTTTCTATTGACGTTCGTGAAATAGTGATCTATAACCTCTCGGAAGGAATCTTTTATTCAAAGTTGATTTGCGAAAATAACGGATTGACTACAGAAATCGATGCGCGCACTTCCGACGCCATTGCCATAGCAGTACGCTTTCACTGTCCAATTTATACCTTCGAACATATTTTAGCCAGTGCAGGAATACAGAGTGAAGATTCGGATGAAGACCGCGAAAGTACCTACCCCGTTGAAGATGAGGATACAACCTCGGGAGATGGTGATTTACACACGATGTCTCAGGAGGATCTAGAAGGTCAATTGGGTGAAGCACTCGAAAATGAAGACTACGAACTTGCGTCGCGCATTCGCGATGAAATCAATAAACGTCGAACAAACTAAGCTGAGCACCAAATGGGGATGAAGAACCGGCTTGTGGCTATGAACTTCATGCAGTTCTTTGTTTGGGGAGCCTGGCTAATAACGGTGTACAACTACTGGTTTGAAACCAAAGGTTGGGGTGGCGTGGAATTTGGCGCTGTTTTTACGACTTTAGGTTTATCCTCTCTGTTTATGCCCACTCTTGCGGGTATTATTGCCGATAAATGGATCAACGCCGAGCGTTTGTACGGGGCTCTTCATATTGCGGGAGGTATTACACTTTGCTATTTGCCACAGGTAAACGACCCTGGAACTTTCTTTTGGGTAATCTTTGTTGCCATGCTTTGCTACATGCCAACGATTGCCTTGTCGAATTCAATTGCCTACTCTGTACTCAAATCGAATAACTTCGACGTTGTCAAATCATTTCCACCGATCCGTGTCTGGGGAACCGTTGGATTCATTATTGCAATGTGGTTTGTAAACATTACCGGAAACAAGGCTTCTGCCAATCAATTTTTGATTGCCGGTGGTTCGGCCATACTCTTAGGCCTGTATTCCTTCAGCTTACCAAAATGCTACCCCAGTAAACCCAGCGGACAGTCCTTAAGTTCACTTCTCGGTCTGGATGCCTTCAAGCTGTTTAAGGAATATAAAATGTTCCTGTTCTTTTTGTTTTCGCTCTTTCTTGGCGCCTCGCTTCAACTTACAAATATGTATGGCGACGGTTACATCAGTGAATTTGGAAATTTCGGGAAATACCAGAATTCATTGATTGTGCGCTACTCCACCGTCATTATGTCAATTTCACAGATTTCTGAAACCTTGTTTATTCTGGCTATTCCATTTTTCTTAAAGCGCTTTGGAATCAAGTATGTGATGCTCATAAGCATGATAGCATGGTTTTTTCGCTTCGGATTGCTCGCTTATGGGAATCCCGCTGAAGGCCTGTGGATGATTGTTGGGTCTTGTATCGTATATGGGATGGCATTCGACTTCTTCAATGTGTCAGGGTCTCTTTTTGTTGAAGGAAATACGGAACCATCCATTCGATCCAGTGCCCAGGGATTGTTCATGATGATGACCAATGGGATAGGGGCTATTTTGGGTAGTTATTTAAGCGGAATACTCATACAACAGTTTTTTATGCTTAAGTTTCAATCTGTTTCTGAACTGACGCAGTACCTTGGTGTCAAACAATCCTCACCGGTATTTCAACGTGTTACTGAAGGAGTCCAAATTCACAATGGCCAATTTTCGTCTACCGTGATGATGAAAGATTGGTCGTCCATCTGGATCACTTTTGCTCTTTACTCCCTATTCATAGCAGTGTTGTTTGCATTGCTTTTCAGACACAAGCACGACCCAGATTCTATAGGAGAGGCAACTCACTGATGATGGAACGAAATAAATTTCTTGAGCAAAAAATCTTTTCTATCAGAAATACTGAAGACTTTCATAAAATAGCACTGGAGGTCTTTCAATTTCAATTTGAACATTGTTCAATCTATCGTTCGTTCGCACAACAATTAAATAAAACGGCTCCAACCGGGATAGCCGAGATTCCTTTTTTACCAATATCTTTTTTTAAAACACATCGTGTTACGGTTGCGCCGACGCATGAATTAGACTTCAAAAGCAGCGGAACGACAAATTCAGAACGCAGTTCACATTTCGTTTTTTCGAAAGACGTCTATAAACATTCCTTTGAACAATTTTACAGGGAGATTATTGGAGATCCTGAAAATCAGGTCATCCTCGCCTTGTTGCCAAATTACCTTGAACAAGGTGACTCAAGTTTAGTATTTATGGTGAATGAACTCATCGAATGCACGGGAGACAGGACATCAGGATTTGTATTAGGCGACATGAGCGAACTCAAAACGCGTTATGATATTGGTCGATCACTTGGGAAACAAGTAGTGATTTTTGGTGTATCCTACGCACTCTTGGACCTCGCCGAGGCAAAGCTTGATCTGTCGGAAGCACTCATCATTGAAACCGGTGGCATGAAAGGTAGACGGAAAGAACTTACCAAAGAGGAACTTCACCAACTCATATGTTCAGGTACGGGGGCATCCTATGTGATATCTGAATATGGAATGACAGAACTGCTTTCCCAGGGTTACAGCAATAAAGAAGGGTATTTCAACTTTCCGAAATGGATGGCCATTTTGCTCAGAGATGTCAATGATCCATTGCATTATGTAGAAGAAAATAGAACAGGGGGTATTAACGTAATCGATTTGGCCAACCTGTACAGCTGCAGTTTTATAGCAACTCAGGATCTGGGTGTTTATGAAGCGCAAGGTCTTAAACTCAAGGGAAGATATGACCATTCTGATATTCGAGGGTGCAATCTTTTGGTTCAATAAAAAACTTACCTTTAGGGCGAATCTTAAGATATGGATCTTGCACTTTCAAAGCTGATCAAGGAAAAAGCCACAGAACTGTTGAGTTCTGTACGATCGTTCAGAGAACATCTGCACCAATATCCTGAATTGTCCTATGAGGAGTATGAGACGATGAATTTTGTTTCAAAAATTCTTACTGAACATAATATTCCTCACGTAACTGGCATAGGGAAAACAGGCGTTGTGGCACTCATCAAATCTGACAACCATTCTTCTGATGAGTGTATTGCCCTTAGAGCCGACCTCGATGCTTTGCCAATCAAAGAAGAAAATGAGGTTCCCTACAAATCGAAAAAAGATGGTGTGATGCATGCCTGCGGCCATGATGTACATACGGCTATTCTGTTGGGGACTGCAATCCTGTTGAATTCGGTTAAAGATTCATTACCGAAACCTGTCAAGCTTATTTTTCAGCCTGGCGAAGAAAAAAACCCGGGCGGAGCAACGTTGATGATCAAGGACGGGGTTCTTGAAAATCCTAAGGTACGTGAAATGTATGCTTTGCATGTATTTCCGGATCTAGAAACCGGCAAAGTAGGTTTTAAAGAGGGGATCTACATGGCCTCATGTGATGAGATTCACCTGACAATAAATGGCAAGGGTGGTCACGGAGCAACGCCTCACCAATGCATCGATCCCATCCTGATTGGAGCCTCGATTGTTCTGGAACTCCAGCAAATTGTAAGTCGGAAATGTGATCCGAAAATACCTT
>JBEGVI010000160.1:0-6526 GCA_041178485.1 Bacteroidota bacterium
CAGGAAAATGGTCGCTGTATCCGCCCTGCCAGGTCGATCCGACATAGGTTCTGTACGGATATCCCGCAAAATTACCTGAACTGCCTTTGAGATATGGAGCGTTGAATACTTTCGCTCGATAGTATCTGTATTGAGAAAAATCGTTTTCATAAGGAACAAGCGTAGAAGTGCAAATGAATTGATCGAACAGATTCCAATTGTCCTTGTAGGCCAGCGTTCCAATTCCCTGGTGGTATAATTTTTCCATTGGGTTGTAAAATTCTCCGCTCTCCACACTTGTAATTTCCCCTTCTGCCTTAATCACATTTTTGATGCTGTAACTGATAGGGTCATCGTTTAAATCTCCCATGTAAATAACTTTCGCCGCAGGATCACTTTTACGGATTGAATCCATTACCTTCAAACCCAATTCAGCTGCGAGAATTCGTTTCGGACGACTGCGCTTTTCACCTCCCCTTCTGGATGGCCAATGCGCCACCATAAAATGGAATGATTCGTTTCCGATCTTCCCGGATACCAAAAGTTGATCTCTTGTAAAAAATGAACTGTCCACAGGATCTTTGAGTGTGAAAGATTTGGAGGATTGATATGTAAAATACTTTTCCTGATACAGCAATGCGACATCCACCCCTCTTCGGTCAGGGGAATCGTAATGCACGATTTTGTAATTTCTGGATTTTATAGAGGGCATGTTAACAAGATCCTCTAAAACCTGACGATTTTCAATCTCACATACTCCGAGAATGGCAGGACCATCTGGTTGACTTTCTGTACCAAGTTCTGAAATTACCTTGGCCATATTTGTCAGTTTTTGTTGATACCGTTCAGAAGTAAACTTTTTATCTCCGTTCGGAGTAAAATCGTCCTGCAGGGTTTTGTTTGGATCTGGATCAACAATCGTATCATACAGGTTTTCAAGGTTATAAAATGCCACGCAAACTACATTGTATTCCTTGCCTTTTTTCAGCTCCTGAGAAAACAGTGTAAACTGCAGCAGAAGTGCGGTACTAACTAGGACGATTCTATTCATAGTATCACAAAGGAACAAAAAAACAACCACGTTTTACAGTTGTTGTATTATTGTGCTGTTAAATTTATTTGAAGTTTTCTTCCTTGAGGTACCTTCTAATTTTTTTAACGTACTTTTACCACACCAAACTTTACGAGTTTCATGCGGCATATCCTACTCTATCTTATTGTATTCACCGGGTTTTATTCTGTTGCTCAGGTTTCAGACACCTTGAGGGACACCAGTCAGGTAATCCCCTTTAGCATTACCGCGGATGACCTAGAATCTGATGCCCAAAATCAAGATATTTCGACATTGCTTCAATCTACAAGAGATGTTTTTGCCTCAACTGCCGGTTTCAACTTTAGCAATGCAAGGTATCAGATCCGGGGATTGGAATCGGACCATTATTCTGTTCTGATAAACGGTGTTCCGATGAATGATCCCGAACTCGGATGGGGAATATTTTCCTTCTGGGGTGGATTGAATGACGTGACGCGTTATCCGGAGGCCGGAATTGGCCTCGGAGCCTCAAACTACACATTCAGCGGAGTGGGAGGATATACCAACATGGACATGCGAGCTTCTGAAGACCGCAAAGGAACCCGAATGAGCTACGCCTCTACGAACAGAACATACCGAAACCGAATTATGCTCACTCATTCGTCGGGTTTGCTGAACAATGGATGGGCTTTTACCGTCTCAGGATCATACCGATGGGCTCAGGAAGGATATGTAGATGGAACCTATTTTAACGGAGGGAGTTATTTTCTTTCTATTGAAAAAAAGGTCAATGCGAAACACAGTCTGGGTCTCGTAGCGTTTGGAGCACCAACTATTCAAGGGCGTGCAGGAATTGCAGTTCAGGAAACATTTGACCTCACTGGCAACAATTATTACAACCCGTTCTGGGGATATCAGACCGATGGAAACTCAGGAAATCAAGTGAAAAGAAATGCCCGAAAACGAAACAACCACAGACCCTCTGTTTTCTTGAACCATTACTGGAAACCGAACACTCGTCACAAAGTAAATACAGCACTATACGCCACCTTTGGCAGAACGGGAAACACCAATTTGAACTGGTACGACGCACCTGATCCCCGTCCGGATTACTACCGCAATTTACCAAGTTACTACGCAGATACAGATCCTAACACAGCAAACGCACTTTCAGCAGCATGGGCAAATGACCCTTCAGTGAGCCAGATTGATTGGGACGCGCTATACAACGCAAACTACAAAAATCTATATACTCAGGAAAATGCCAACGGTGTGGCAGGAAACGACGTTACGTTCAACAGATCCAAATACATTGTGGAAGAGTATAGAATTGATCCCTTACAGTTTGGACTGAACAGCATCCATGATTTCAAATGGAAAGACAACCTCCTTCTGACGACAGGAGTGAATGTTGACCGCTACGTCAGTAGAAATTTCAGAGTTCTTACGGATCTGCTCGGTGGTGATCATTGGGTCGACGTGGATCAGTTTGCTGAACAAACGTTCCTTGACCCCAATCTTGCACAAAACAATAGTGAAGTGCCAAACAGGTTGGTCTCAGAAGGTGAAAAGTTCGGTTACAACTACAACATGCACGTGAACACAAACGAGCTGTTCAGCCAGTTGCGCTCTCAAGGCAAAAAAATAGATGCCTACGGGGCGTTGAACCTTAGCCAGACGACATTTTTCAGAGAAGGGATTTGGCAAAACGGGCGATTTGAAAACTCAGGAGGAGTAGGTGAAAAACATTCCTTCTTCAATTACGGGGTTAAAGGAGGGATTACCTATAAAATTACAGGTAGGCACTTCCTTACTGTGAATGCGATCTATCAAACAAGAGCACCTTTTAGCAGAAATGTCTACGTTTCACCACGAACAAGAGACAATGTCGTCCAGGGCATGAAAAGCATGGAAATCATCTCCGGAGACCTCAATTACATCGTACGTTACCCGGGGCTTCGTGCACGTGCAACCGCTTACTACACAATGATCAATGACGGTACATACGCTCAGAGTTTTTACCACGAAGAATTCAGGAATTTTGTGAATTACACCATGACCAACGTGGACCAGCTCTACTCAGGAATAGAAATTGGCATTGAGAAATCTCTCGGGACAGACTGGGTAACAACCTTTGTTTTCGGAACCGGTCAGTTTTTGTACAATTCACGTCCTCAGGCAACCATTACGATTGACAATTCTTCTGAAGTCGTAGCTGAAGGCAGAACGGTTTACCTGAAAAATTATCATCTTGGAGGAATGCCGCAGACAGCTGCTTCAATTGGTTTGAAATACAACTCACCAAAGTTCTGGTTTGCAGGATGCAGCTTCAATTATTTCACGGATATTTATATCGATCCAAACCCGGACAGAAGAACTGCAGAGGCTGTAGAGAAATACGTTGAAGATGACCCACAATGGGCTGAGATTGTCGGAGAAACAGTCATTCACCGTTTGAGTGACAATCCGTTTTTCGATAACAATTACACCTTAGATATATACGGAGGTGCTTCGTTCAAAATCAAAGGAAAAATCCTTCGTTTAACGGCCACCATCAACAACGCATTGAACAATACAAACTTTGTCTCCGGAGGCTTTGAGCAATTGAGATATGACTCCAATACTATCGGGAAGTTCCCACCAAAATATGGGTTTATGTATGGAACCTCCTATTTTATTATGTTAACGTATCAACTCTAATTCGATTAAAGATGTTTAAACTGAATAAATACAGCCTATTGATGTTCTTAGGACTAGTTCTTTTGGGACTTGTCTCTTGCAAAAAAGAAATTGACAATCCTCCGATGAATGCTATTCCTGAGAGCGCACGTTTGGATGTTACAGAACTCAGAGCACTGTATGCAGGGACACCCATTCATTTTGAAAATGGCGATACGAACCTTTACTGTGTGGTGACTGCGGACGAAACATCGGGCAATCTGTACAAGAATGTGTACGTTACAGACCGAACTTCGGGCTTAAATGTTCGTTTGGTGGCTGCAGGAGGACTCTACGAGGGGGATTCAATTCGAATAAATCTGAATGGCACCATTCTGAGTGAATACAACGGCATGTTGCAACTGGATTCTGTTGATGTAGACAAGAACATTGTAAAACTTGCTACAAACGTTCAAGTAGCTCCGAAAGATGTGACAATTGACCAGGTCATTGCCGATCCGGGACTTCAGAGCATGTTGATCCGACTGAGCAGTGTTGAATTCAGCAATACAGACGTAGGAAGTACTTTCGCAAATGCTGCGACTCAAAGTTCCAAAAACATCACCATTCTTGATTGCGCGCAGAACAGTGTTCTCATGCGAACGAGTGGCTACGCCAATTTTGCAGGTTCGACCATACCTTCCGGAAACGGTACCATCGTTGCCATAGTTGGTCAGTACAATACAGACAAACAACTGTATCTTCGCAGAGTAGCAGACATCAACTTGCCAAATTCATCTTGTCAACCTACTGTTTATCTGAACAAAGATTTCGAAGATGAGAATATTACTTCCGGTGGCTGGACAGTGCAAATGGTTTCTGGAGGTGTAAACTGGACAACAAATACCCAGGGAGCTGTTTTTGGATCTGCCTACGGACAGATCACCAACTGGAATGGCGCAGGCAATACAGCCTGTGAATCATGGCTAATTTCACCGGCTATGAATTTGACCGGAGCCACCTCTCCTACTTTCAGTTTTCAAAATGCAAAGAATTACACCGGTGACCCCATCACTGTTTGGGTTTCTACAAACTATTCAGGAACCGGCTCCCCTTCTGCAGCCACCTGGACACCGCTGACTGTTACGCTCTCTCCAGGGACATGGAGTTGGGTAAGTTCAGGCCTAATCGACTTTACGCCATACATTTCAGGCGCGACCTACGTGGCGTTTAAATACACCGGAGGTGCCACCAGTGGCAGCACATGGGAAATTGATGAAATATTAGTAGAAGATTAATCCGTAAACTTTTTAAATTCGCAAACATGAAGAATATTTTATACGCACTAAGTCTTATGGTAGCTTCATCTGTTGGAGCTCAACAATACCTGCCTTTAAAAGATTTTCAAGACATGTCCATTACCTCGGGTGGTTGGAGTGCACAAGTAGTGACCAGCTCTCCCGGATCCTATACATGGACAACCTCCAATCAGGGTACAGGGACAAACTATTATGCAAAGGCTTCCGGATGGAACGGTACTTCTGCAGACAATTCAGAACTTTGGCTGATCACTCCTTCGGTGGATCTAACTGCTGCGGTGGACCCAATTCTCTCATTTACGAATGCAAAGAACTTTAACGGACCTGCGCTTGCATTAAAAATCTCCACTGACTACAGTGGAACGGGTGCGCCATCCGCTGCAACATGGACGGATATAACATCCAGTGCTACATGGTCAGCAGGAGCATTTGCATTTGTGGGGTCAGGAAACATCAATCTGAATGCATACAATGGTCAAAATGGTGTATACGTAGCTTTTGTTTACACAAGCACAACGGCAGACGGTGCTTCCACATGGGAGATTGACGACGTTCAGATTGCAGAATTTACACTGCCTACAGTAACACCTATAGCAGCCATTCAGTCTACAAGTTCAGGAGATCAATCTGACATGATCGGGGCAGCCGTAACCGTAGGGGGCCGTGTGACGGCTATCAAGGCGGGAAGTGGATTCTGGATTCAGGATGCGCCAAGCGCCTGGAGTGGAATTTATGTGTATGACTTTGGAAATAACACCGTAGCCCTTGGAGACAGTGTACTACTTTCAGGGACAGTTGCTGAGTATGCACCCGGCACCAGTACCGAGAAAACAACCCAAATAGCCTCAGTTACTGGTTTTGCAATTCAGGGTTCTTTCAATCCGTACAGTCCAATTCCCGTAAGCACATTAAACGCAAACAGCGAAATGTATGAAAGCGTATTGATCAAAGTATCTTCCGCAAGCTGCACAATTGCTCCTGATGGATTCAACGAATGGACCGTAAGTGATGGTTCGGGAGGGGTAAAAGTAGACGACTTTCTTTATGCTACCTCACCGGCTCCTTTGGTCGGAAACCTTTACAATGTTACCGGAGTAGTCACACATTCCTTTGCATCTTACAAGATATTGCCAAGAGATATTGCCGATGTTGAGTTACTGTCGGGGGTTTCTCTTGAAGAAAACAAGGAAGTTCGCGTTTCTGTTTATCCCAATCCTTCGCACGGAGCATTTACTGTGGCGAATACCAACGGAGAGACCATTCGGATTTACAATTCTCTGGGGCAGTTGGTCATGACAACCAAAAACAACAAGATCACCCTGAAAAGTGGCTTGTACATTCTCAAGGTTGGACAATCTACCCACCGTGTAGTGGTTCAGTAAGCAGATCCGATACTGACAAATAGACACCTTATAACTCGATCTAAACACCATTTGGTTCATTGAGTCGGTCTATGACCTTCATACAGGATTTTCATTTCCTGCATATCCATGCCAGCGAAAGAACAAGCGTCCTATTACACTTTAATTATAAGTAT
>JBEGVI010000161.1:0-30890 GCA_041178485.1 Bacteroidota bacterium
TGACTCTTCAAGTTGGAAAGCATAGATGAATACCTGCCACTGCTCGTTTCTCCATGTGCCACAGATTTATCTTTCAATCCTTTATAGATTTCAGAGAACACTTTGGTATACAGCTCGTCGATCTTTTTGATCACACGACTTGCCAATGCCCCACCTTTGTTTCCATCCACCGGATCAGCTGCAAAAGAATACAGTTTGAAATAGGCGTCCAAAGCTGCAAAAAGATCGCCTGAGTTTTCCGGATTACCGGCAAAATATGGGTCACTTTGTACAAAATAGTTTAGAATAGATTCCAGCTGATCTGCAACCTTATCTCCGAGTTGCTCTGCGCCCTTTTTATCCCCGGCGCGGTACAGCATTCCCACATAGTCATGCACAATCCCATCTGAATAGGCCGGATAATCTACCCCTCCATTCGCGTATTTTTCGCGCGATTGCGAAGGTTCCCCGTAATCGATCACAACCTCAACAGGCATTACCTCTAAAGAGCGTTCGACAAGTTTTCTTGCTTTTTCGCGGTATTCCTTACTCTGCTTTTCAAGCCCCGGAATGGCCTCTTCGAGTTTTTTCACCTCTGCAGCTGCGCCCAGTCCTTTTAATCGGGCAATGTTGCTCTTGTTGAACTCAATTTGCTCATCCGTCTGGTCGGCCTTCGCGAGATAGTCATCTGCAAGGGTCGCAAAATGCAGCCTGTACTGAGCAGTGTGACGCCTTGCGTAGTAGTCTGTCAGAACATTTGGATCGCTCATCTTGCCGTACGTGTATTTGGTAATCAGATTCGGATACATCTCCTCTGAGTAACGCATGGACATGTCATTGAGTGGACTAAGTTCGAAGACCATTCCATTCTGTTTTACATACCCTTTTGTATACAATGCAATCGACACGTCGGAACCACCTGGACTAGAGAAATAAATTCCACGTTTCCAGTCATTGTTGGCAAGGATATCCAGCATCATCACCTGTTCGCGGGTAAGACCCCTGGATTCAAAGTTGAATCGCAATTCACGGTGACAGTTCTTAACTTCACTTGCTTTGATTACTCCTGATTTCACCGCATTTGCCGGATTCACCTGAAGCGTAAATCCTGAACTCGGGAACACCCGCACTTGTCGTTCTGAATAATCCAGCAGGTTGGCGTCATTTCGAACAAACGCCATGGCATCCTTCAAATCAGTGTAATTCCATGTCTTTTCAAGATTGACAACAAGGTCTTGGAAAACCTGTGCCTGGCCCTCCGGAACGGTAATCATTCCGCTGCGCAAAGCATTCATCACCTCCATTGCTGCCTGATATTTTGAATAGATTATATCCGTTAAACTGCCACCTGCGTTCGTTGTCAGCATTGTCTTCAATGTTTGAATGCGAGGCAGCGCGTTCGGATCAGTAGAAGACATGGTGTTCGAAATCTGAGCAATTTGTGTATTGAAGGCTGTAATTGCATCCTCAGCCGCTTTACGGTTTTGTTTGAGGCGTAAGTTTATGACTTCTTTCAAGAACTCCTCACGCGCATTCAGATAGAACATTTCTACCAGATCTGAGAACAAGACCTGGTCAGTATTTCCTGCATACATCAGGATTTGATCTTCACGGAACTTGATCGGCAACGGATCAGATTCATACGCACGCATTTTCATTTGATCTGTGTACCAGTCGGTTTGCATCAATGACAGGTTGCACACGCGCACATCCGTGCGTTTGCCTTCAACCTCCTGCATATACCACAACGGGAAGGTATCGTTGTCTCCATTCGTGAAGAGAATCCCATTCTTTCCACAGGACTCCAGATAATTTAAGGCAAGGTCATCCGCAGAGGTTTTCTCGCTCCTGTCGTGATCGTCCCAGCCCTGCATTCCCATGATGAGAGGAACAGTACATCCTATCAAGGCTACGGCTACCGCTCCACCTCTTTCATCTTTGACAACATACTTAAGTGTCATCATCAGTCCGATCAGGGCTAACCCAGCCACAGATACAATAATCCATGAAAGTGTCGCAGGCATGGAAACCTCACTGCTCATATCGAAGATCACAAAAACCAGCAATCCTCCACCTACGACTTGCAGTGCTTTAATCAGGTCTTTCTTAGTAAATCGTTGGTAGGCATCATACAATGCATACACCCCTATTCCAATCCAGAAAGCGAAGAAATAGAACGATCCGGCATACGCATAATCTCTTTCGCGAGGCTCCATGGGTTTCTGATTCAGGTATACCACGATTGCCAGTCCCGTAAACAGAAAGGCAAGAAACAGCACAAACGCATCCTTCGGAGCACGCCAGAAATGGAAGATCAATCCAACGAGCCCAAAGATCAGTGGAATGTAGAAAAACGTGTTGTGTGACGGGTTGTCTTTTGTAAAATAAGGTGCTGCAGTCTGATTGCCAAGACGCGCATCATCCACCACTGAGAAACCTGACAGCCAGTTGCCCCGCATCTGATCGCCATGGCCTTGAATGTCATTCTGCCGGCCGGCAAAATTCCACATAAAATAGCGCCAATACATCCAGTTGCACTGGTAACTCAGGAAGTAAGAGATATTTTCCCCGAAGGTCGGCAGACGAAGGCCGTCATTTCCTTTTTCGTTGTCCGCATTTTCCTGAGGATCATACCCCGACCATTTCTTGTATCCTTCAATGTGCTGCGGCATATTGGAGAACATTCGTGGGAAAAACGTATTTTGCTTGTAGGTCGTCTCCACATTGATGCGATAATCAGCATTGGATTCAAAGTATTTCTCGACATAGTCGGCACCTCTTTCTGCTGCAAAAGCTTTCGCATCTTTTTCGCTTTTGAACGCCTTGATCTCTGCATCATCCTTGATCACCACCCACCTTCTCAGGTAGAACGGTGAACGGCTTCCGAAAAGTGCCTGATCATCATTTTCTATCGAGTTCCAGTAGGGACCACGGAATAAAGGCGTAGACCCATACTGCTCCCGTTTCAGATAAGCATGCAGTGTCACTAGGTTTTCCGGGTCATTTTCATCCAAAGGCGTATTCGCATTCGAACGGATCACGATAACCGCGAAGGAACCGTAACCGATCAACAAGAGAATGAGGCCCATGGTTACGTTGTACATGATGGAGCGGTTCGATTTACGGGCAAATTTCAAAACCCAGAAACAACCGAAAATCAGCAATCCAAAAAAGAAAATCATTCCGGAATAGAACGGTAAGCCGATAGAGTTCACAAACCCGACCTCAAACGCCGAAGCCAACGAAATACTTCCGGGGATTACCCCTTCCTGAATAAAACCAAGGGTGAGGACAGATACCAATCCGGTAATAATCACGCCAATAGCATTCGCGTCTTTCCAGAGTCTGAAATAAATCATAAACCCTATCGCCGGAACGACCAGAATACCCAGAAGGTGAACACCAATTGCCAGGCCCAGTAAAAACATGATCAGCAAAAGCCAGCGGTTTGGAGCCACGTCAGCCGACAAGGAACCATCCTGAATGCGCATCATCTCCTCATCCCACTTCAATATTGCCCAGAAAATTCCAGCAGTAAAGAGAGACGCCATGGCATATACCTCACCCTCAACAGCTGAAAACCAGAAAGAATCCGAAAATGTATACGCAAGGGAGGCAATGGCAGCAGAGGAAAAAATCGCAATCTGATCGGCAGAACTGAGTTCTTTCTTGTCCCTTAAAACCATCTTTTTGATCAGCAGTGTGAGCGACCAGAACATGAAAAGAATAGTGAGGGAACTGGAGATTGCTGAGAGGCGGTTGATCCACACAGCGACATTTTCAGGATCCGCAAAGAAGGAGAACAATCTTCCCAACACCATGAACAGTGGCGCACCCGGGGGGTGACCTACCTCAAGTTTGTAAGCCGCTGTGATGTACTCACCACAATCCCATAAACTTACAGTGTCCTCAATTGTGATAAAATAAACGGCTGTCGCGATTAAAAAGATCAGCCACCCAAGATAGGTATTCCACTTGCTGTATGTCATGTTGAAAATTTAGGTTCTGAGGTATCCGCAGACACCTCAGAGCGTTGCGAATTTAAGGATAAAAAGGGTGTATTTTCAAGGTAAACGTGCTAATTATTGACAACCCGATTGTAAAAAAGCGGAGGTGCTGAAAAAAAAGCCTTATTTCTTTTTAATTTTTTTCGGGTCAAAAATATTTTTATTCTAAATTTGCCGTCGCAACTGACCCATGGTGTAACTGGCAACACGTCTGATTTTGGTTCAGAAGAGTCTAGGTTCGAGCCCTAGTGGGTCAACAAATAAAGGAGTACGGGAGTGCTCCTTTTTTGTTTGACAACACTTGGCGAGAAGTTTATTCCGAGCGAAATGAAATGTAGTCGAGGAAAGCCCCAGTGGGTCAACATAAACAGAGCCTCCTTCGACAAGCTCAGGAGCCAAGTGAGAGCGAAGAGCGTCACTCTCGGTATTTTTCGTGCACCTGTTTTAAATTGTTATACAGGCACCTATGTACTAGTCCTGAGGTGTTTTTTATGCTCTAAAATCGCGCACAAAACTTTTTACGAGCGTAACGTTCATTTTTTGCTTTTAGATCCTTTTCTCGGGCTCTTTAGCCCCAAATTAATTGGCGGATTTACGTTTGTATAAACTATTTTCATCTTTGTTAAAACCCTGAATCAACACATCTTAAAACGCCGAAATTCTAATTTTCACCGGTAGGACACTAAAAAATATTGCTCAAATATCTTAGAACTAATATTTTATTATATTTGTCAGCATTCCATTTTTTTTCAACAGAATCAAGTTAATTTTAAATGTATGGCATTCATTGATTTGGTAAGATGGTCACCACAAGATGATACAACGGTTTATGCGTACAAGTATCCTGAGGTCAATTTAAGCACTTATACCCAATTAATCGTTCAAGAATCTCAAGAGGCAATACTTTTCTCCAAAGGACAGTTGCTTCAAAAATTCGGACCTGGAAAGCACACATTAAATACGGAGAACATCCCCATTTTGCGAAACTTGTTTGGGATTCCTTTTGGAGGACAAAATCCTTTTACTGCCGAGGTCTGGTTCGTAAACAAAATCCAAGCATATAATATTGAATGGTCCGTTACGAGTATGAATATCCATGATGTTGATTACAATACTGGGATTCCGATTGTTGCGTTGGGAACGTACGGACTTAAGGTTGAAGATGCAGAACGTTTCCTGATAAAAATGGTGGGGACAAAAAATGTCTTCAATGAATATGACATGACGTCTCAGTTTTCCGGAGAATTTTCGACTAAAGCGAAATCGAACATTCTGCAATTCATGTTGACCAATAAAATTGGTATCAAACAAATCTCAGCCTATCTCGACGGATTGTCAAATCATTTAAAGGAAGTCATGTTGCCTTTTTGGAAGGAGCATGGTTTGGAGTTGACAAAATTTTATGTCACAAGCGTGGAGGTGGACAGTACTTCTGAGGAAGGCAGAAGAATTTCAGATGCCATTTCGAAACAGAGTGCACAATCAATCAGCGGTTATACTTGGCAGCAAGAACAGGCTTTCGGGGTTGCAAATAATGCTATTGACAGTTTTTCAAGCAACGATTCTGGACTCATGGGCGCCATAATCGCCTCCAATATGATGAATGGGGGTTTGGGAGGTTTAGGGAACGGTATTATGCAGCCTCAGTACAATCAACCTACATTCGGAGGAAAAGGACAACAAGGTCAGGCAGGTAATACAAACAACCTTTCTCCGGTAAAAGAGGTGTTTTGTTCAAATTGCTCGAACCGATTTGCAATTACGAATAGATTTTGTACCCACTGCGGGGATCCTTATGATGCCTGTCCAAGTTGTGGTGCTGACAATGATAAAAAAGCGAAACGCTGCGTAAGTTGCGGGACCAATTTAAACGGAGACAGCACAATATGTGTTGGTTGCAGTGCGCACATTCCTAAAAACAGTACTTTTTGCAGCAATTGTGGGCAGCAGCAAAATGAAAACCAGTGCTCTAGATGTTCGACAAGCATGCTCCCGAATGTTAAATTTTGTCCCAAGTGCGGCTTAAAACGCTAAGTCTTATGTCAGGAAAGAAGAACATATTAATATTAGCTCTACTTCTTGGAGAATGTTTAATTATCTATTCCTTTATTCATTTCAATCAAGGACTGGTCGACGATAAAACTATTTTGAACATTGTTGTTTCCAGTCTCATTTATGGACTGATATTCTTAAGGTTTTTAAATCCACTGATAGATCTTAGTGACAAAACCCAGTCCGGTATAGGTTCTCTTGGGTTAGGATGGTTCTTCACGACAGCTTATTGTGTGAGTGCAGCATTCCTTATTTTTTGGGGATTAAAGGATACAGATGTTTCGTTGCGCACCTTAATGATTCTGCATGGAGTTCTTTTATTTTTTCTCCTCATCGGATTTTACTTTTCTCAGGGTGCTGCCCAGAAAGTGGGTGAAATATACGAAGCAGAGGCAAAATTACGTTCGAATTTGGAGGAAATAAAACAACTTTCCAACCAGATCAAATTAACTATTTCACTCCAGGGAAACCATTCAGAATTGTTGATTGACAGAATCAATAATTTACTTGAAAACATTCGCTTTTTATCCCCGTCCAACAACGAACAGGCAACCGTTTTAGAAAAAGAAATTCTTTCTGAATTGATGAAAATGAAACCAATCCTTGATTCAGGGGCAAATGAAGAAACGAATCTGATCCAATGTCTTGACAGATGTGATGCTTTGTATCAGCAGCGTAAGCAATTATTTTCTAACTAAATATTAACTAACAATCTAATCTATTAAAAATGAAAGGTAAAATATTCTCAGAATCCGCGAACATTTATCAAGATCAAGCAAAAATATTATTCGACTATTATCAATCTGTAGCGGAGAAAATAGTTAAGGAGGAGATGCGTCTTGAGGAGGAAAAAGCAAAATTAGAAGCAGAAAAAAGATCAATTGAAGAACTTCTAGCATCGAAGGTTTTATTTATAATCCCATACACTTTGGTCCTTTGGTTTCAAGGGAAATTAAAGTCAACTCGGGAACAGGTAGTGCAATTAACTAACCGAATAAATGAGTTTCAAAAATTGCACAATGAAATTTTCAGAGACTACAAAGTGACAAAGCTGGGGGTCGCTTACGTCCCTGTAGCTGATCAGGTGAAATATGAGAACAACAGTTTCATTGTGGACTACACTGGAATGGTAAATGATTCAGAAGTTAAACTACAACTTCCTAAACAAAATGATTTATTGATTGAAACAATTTCAAAACTTGAATCACTTTCGGCGGAAGCCCCTATAGTTGAGACTTCAAATGATATCGAAGAAATTGAAACGGAACAGTATTCCACTTCCATACAACATCTAAATCAGCATGATTACCTTGGAAGCCTCGAGCGATCCTTGCGTACGATTTCTTTCTGCATGGATGACCTGGATGTAACATCCGTACACCTGCCTCTTGTATCCAACAACAGCGATTATTTAACTTATTTGAAAGAGCACGCAATTAATGAATTGCCCACCAATGCTGCTGTTTTCAACGTTTTTGACAACCACAAATACGATGATCAGATTTCAAAATTCCAAGAATTAAATAAACTGAAAGACTCATTGTCCAGACATACGAGACAGTTTGAAGATGTACTCAAAGAATTGATGGTCACTATGGCCAACTCTGTCCAAGCGATTTCTTCATTGAAATTGGCTTCTACAGATAAAATTGTAATGGAGTCGAATAAAATTTTATTTAAGATCCTTAAATCGCCATACAATCATTATTCTCCTGTATTGGAGCAATCCGAAATTGACCGAATAAAAAATGAGAACTTCAACTACAGCGAAGCCGTAATGGATTATGTTCCTTTCCAGCTCAAAGACAGTTCGAAATTAAAATACAATCTTTTTGAGGGAACTTGGAAAGCAGAAGATGGAAGCGCAACAAACTTTCCATTTGGAATTCATCAGATTCATGAAGAAATTGTTGCACCTATCGTTCAAAACCTCATGAACGAAACACGCATCGAGCGACTCAAAATATACAACCATATCAAAGACCAAAAGATCAGCTATCTGAACAAATGGCATCAAGATACGGAAGATTTTTATGGAAGAAACCGTGCTGAAAGTGCGGATTTGATCAACTTGATGCGTGCAAGTTTAAGAGATTATATTGCTGCCTTCAATACACTTGCCTCTTTGAAGAAAACAGAGGAAAGCATGAACAATTCGAACGGAAGGCTGGATTCAACAGTTGTAACCAATGACAATAGTCAGGCGGAAGTTATGGCTGCCTTCGAACTTCAGTCGAAAGAATTCCAGAATGTTCAAATGGACTTTGAGAATTTCATGGAACAATTGAAAGAAGATATAGACGTTAAAGCTACAGAATTTGAGCACATCGAATATTATGAAGCATCTTTGAGGGATACCAACCCGCACGAAACGGCAGTTGCAGCAGACGAAGTGCAAGAATTAGATATGCGAAGAAAACCGTTGATCGCTGTCAACCCTCTCTTTGCAAAATCTTCTGAGTTACCGCCTGTTCCGAGCATAGAGGAGCTTACGCATGAACACATGGCACTCGATCTTCCTGAAATAGCTAAAAACACTCTTAATGAACTCGAAAATGACATGCTCGAGGCAACCATTCAAACTGAAGAGAGTACATCTAGCAGTGAATTAGAGGACGAGATTGAAGCTGAAGAAAACTCAGATTGGGACGAAAATGTGGATTTCATGGGGTCAGATGACACCAGCGTTGAAGACGAAGAGTCAGCTTCATCAGAGGAAGAAGAAAATTACGATAGTGATTCTGACGAATCTTATGACTCTGATTTGGCTGAAGATGCGGATGACGAGGCAGAAGCCGATCATGATTCCGAAGAGGATGAGGACTCGTTTGAGGATGACTCGGATGACAACTCAGACGACGATAATGACTCGAATGACGAAGGCAGTGAAGAGGATGATTCAGATGACAACTCAGATGACGACTCAGATGATGACGACTCAGATGACGATGATTCAGATGATGACGACTCAGATGACGACGGTGGTGACGACGACGGTGGTGACGACGATGGTGGCGGATCAAATGATGGAGGCAACGCTGAGAAATCTGACTCGAATGAAGGTCTTTCAAATCTTTTTGGTAAAGCAAAAGATCTTGGAGGCGGTCTAAAAGGAAAATTTGGGTTCTAATTAAAACAACATTGTATCATGGCACAACAATTTAAATTTACTGTAGATACGAAACCAATGGCTGATGAGATCAGCACGGTTTCACGCAATGTTAATTTGACGACTGGGGCCGTTGTTGCGATGAAAACTGCAGTTATTCTAGCAGAGGAAAAAGCAGCGGACCACGTATGTGAAAACGTTAATCGTGGATTCTATTCCTTAATTAGATCTCAGATTTCTCAAAAAACAGCCAAACTTCAGAGTGAAGTTGATTCACACATTATCCAACTTGTACAGCAGAAAAAGGCGCTACTCGCAATTAAAGGGAGAATGGAACGCGATTACAATATGATTGCTGGTCGATACTTGAAACTCTTTAACGGTTTGAATGCAAATTTAAAGCAGCGTGTATTCGAGTTGGACAAGCCAACAATAAACTTTGCGGTCAAAGAAGTTGATAAATTTTCGAACCGAACCAAGTATTTGACTGCCACCATTCCAGTGTCGCAAGTAGAATCAATAAAAGAAAGTCAAAAAATTCTAACTGCGAATGTCAAAATGCGTGGTCTGAATGTGATTAGCTCTATGAAGAGTTTTCTTTTAGAGATGAATGATCAAAAGAAGTTGACGGACCGCATTTTAATTAAGGATAGTAGAAGTCATGAAACGGCTCATGTCTACATTCCCGTAGGAATTAGTGAGCACGTACTTGGGAAGGATGATGTAAGTACAGAAGTGGCACTTTCAGATGTTATTCTAGACAATTACTCTAAAACAGCCATAAAAAATACGGTTTATGGAGAACTGGAAAATCTAACCTGGGAATCTACTGTTGAAAGCAGTCCCGAGATAAAAAGTGAATTTTCAAAGTTGGTTACTGAATCTTCGTCCTCCCAAAGGGTAAAAGATTTAACCTCAAAACTTTTTGAATCCTCTAAGTTCCAAACTATTTAAAACGTAAGTTATGAGTTATACTAAATCATATACCCAGCGGCTTGCGGTCAGATATAACGGAACAGTGTCAGGTGTTTGTTCCGGTCAAAATTGCAACCACAGAAATACATTAAAGTACGATGGAACAGCTTATGAAGATGTCAAAATAGACATTGAAGTAGACACCAGGCCATTTGATAAAAGTGTTTCTACATGCAATACAAACGTTGATTTGTTGACGGGTGCTGTTGTCGCAACGGAAGTCGCTCAGGTTGCTTCCATCGATAGCAATTCGAAAAAAGTTGCTGGAACGATTGTCAACGGTTTCTTTAGCTACATCAAATCTGAGATCAGTCAGCAAATCACTGAACTATCTCAAAGCATGGATGCTCAAATTATGCATTTAAGGGAACTTTCCCAAGCATGTCTTGACAAGAAGAGGCAAATGGATTCTGACTTTACCAGGATTTCGGGACGTTACATAAAAATCTTCGATGATTTAAATAATGAATTAAAAAATCGAATTTACGAATTGGATAAACCGACTTTTCTTTTTAGAAATGAGTTGGATGACCAACATAAGCGTTCTGTTGAAAATGACTTAGTCAATGTAATTACTGTATCTGGTAAAGAAGGAGGGAAATTGCTCTCCCAAATAAGCGCCTCTCTAGCCAAAAAAAGAGCATTTGATACACTAAGTCAGGCTAAAATATTTTTGTGGCAACAAAAACTTCTGAATCAAAAAATCCAAAAAAGCATGATTGGAGAATCGATTCAGGCAGTACAATATAGTCCTGTTTGTTATGTTGAAATGAAACTCGAGAACCAGCAGATAAAAAAAGAAGTCCACAGTACTTCCTATGTCCGTTCTCTGGGTTCTGAGCAATCCACAAATTTTTTAATCGATCAGTTTTCAGAGAAAAAAGAAATTTGGAATACCATTGAAGCTGACTCCGTAGAGCAAATAAAAACTCATTTTAACCGAGAACTAAACGAGGTTTATGAAGGTTTGGATGAGCGAACAACCCGAATCAAAAAAATGATTCAAAAGTTAGCAGATTTTCAATCCATGCAAGCCATTAATTACTAATTAAATAAATTACGATGAAAGACTTAAAAGAAGTTAGAATAAATGAAACGAATATTCAGTTGAAGGACAATCTTGTAAAAGGGTCTATTCTTCCTGAGAAAATTTCTGAATTAACACGTACGGTTACCGTACAAGGAAACACTGTTATTGAAGGACCGGTGTATGCGCACAAGCTGGAGATAAAGCAAGGAGACGCGGATTTACAAGGTGCCGTTTTTACTCACCTAGAGTTGTACGTGAATAGTGACGCTACAGGAACGATTAATTTCAGAAAAAGTGTGGGTAGTGCAAACTCTGTTGTTTCTAGAGCTCAAAAGTGCAACACTTTGTTTCACAGTGATATTAACGCAAAAACAATAACCTTATACAACTCATTCGTTGCAGGAAGTATTTATGCCGATGAGATTATATTGGAAAATTGCGTTGTGATCGGAGGCGTTTTTGCAACTCAGAGCATCGAAATGAAAAATTCAATTGTTGGCACCTTCAATTCTCCAACCATTAGCATTTCAGAAAACATCGGATTGTTACTTCCCAGTGCGTTCTCTATCGAATCATTGAATGCCCCGTTATCAGGAACTAAAATGTACAATTACAGTCTGGCAGATCTTGGAGCGCTATACAAAGGTCTTCCTGAATCATCGAATTCCGGTAAAATTGAAATGAATTTGAAAGCTGATGAAGTTAAATCAGAATTGTCTAACGACGAGATGCAGAAAACCTTGCGTTGCTACACCGTGGTTGGTAAAGTTTTGGCGGCTGACTTAATCGATATTGATAAATTTCAAAATCATTTCCTTCTCACAGCCGCAAGTTTAGGATCACAATTATTGACCAATTATGATCTTGGCATGGATAAAGATGGAAATCCCGCATCCTTGACCGTCGAAAAAATCAGTCAGTTTTTCTTTGATATTTTGCATGGAAAAATTGAGGTGAAAACAATCGACGGCAAATTTGATATTAATCAATTAACAGGTAGATTCAATTAAAATTTTCTATTGAATTTTTGGACGAATACTCTCAGTTTTTCTGAAACATTCAAGAGCGATCCCAAAAATTCATGATGTCTATCTAAAATAGAAAAAAGCGAGAGTATTCCTCTCGCTTTTTTTAATTCAACCTTCAGGGCGATTCTTACACCAAATTCCTCCGGAAAATCTGAACCGCACTAATAGTCAATATCAACTGTATAGTAATAATCTGCATAACCGTTTGGATAAAATTTATATGCAAATCCGGATCCGATATATTTCACATCTTTTCTGAGAATAATTGACTTATGGCCGGGTGAACTCATCCAGGCAATAACAGCGCCCTCAGCAACTCTTTTGTGTGATATCATATTTGGTCCACACCCACTTTTCATACACACTTCAAATACGTTATATCCTTTAGAGTGTTCGTATTTACTGGTTTTACACATCCAATCAGAGTGGGTATTAGAAATTTTGTCAAGATCATCACTTAATACCAAAGTGTCGAGTCCCGCATTTATCCTTTCTTGATTAATATAACGGACCATCCAATATTCAACCGTTTTAACGTCAATGTAGGTCTTAGAAGTTAGACTATCGGTATACTCTTGACCAAACACTAAAACCGGAAGGATGAATGTGAACAGAAGCACCACTTTGTTCATAGCACTTTTTTCAGTGATAACTTCGAGATCAGACTCAATGTAACAGTACTCTACAATTAGAAGCCTCTGCCAGGAAGAACATAAGCTCTATTGTTACAACCACTTCAACATTCACGTTCTCCTACAAATCATTTAAAAATAATTCCCATGAAAACATCACCTCTCCTTCGTACCCCGATCTCTGACGCAACATTCTTTACAAGTCAGATCGCATTTATTTCTTTGATTCTATTGAGTTTTCTATCCTACCCGATCTTTGATCTGCCATCAACTAATGGGTACGTATTGATTTCCGGTGCAGTCTCGATATTTTGTTGTGCAGGTCTACTCTCTGGACTTATGCTTCATAAACAGCACCCCTCTAAAATTCATCTAGGAATTCAGTTTGTATTAATGAGCACCTTGTTCATCACTTCCATACTGATGATCCTTTCAGGGGGTGGAATGGATCCCGTTGAAGCTTTGTTGGCAGTCTTTCCGGTGTCCATCGTCTATCTATCCGGAACTCTGGGTCACCTGGATAATGTACTCAGACTTAAAAAAGGATTGGATTCACGAGCCAACACCAAACAAATAACCCTTTTCACGCTGTTGTTTTCTGTTGCCACTGCACTTGTTTTTGCGCTTGTTCGCGGAGGACTTACTGCACTTCCTATGCATTATTTTCTTGTGGGCATCCTTATTTACTCTGTGGTGTTTTTCGTGCTACTTTTGCCTTTTAGAGCGCTGACAATGATTGGAATAACGGTTGGAGGGCGATAGAGGTTTATCTTTTTATATATCTAACGGAAAAGCAATTCTAATTCTCTTTAATACAATCTGATTCATTGCAGGTATTGAATCAATACCTGCACCGTCTCTGAACTGCTCTCCCTCATTTCTTTTTACCTTTGTAAAAAACATTTCGAATGAGCGAGCAACGTACCGAATTGAGCAACCTGGGAGAGTTTGGATTGATCGAACATCTTACAAAAGATCTGAATCTGACACACCCTAACTCCATCAAAGGTGTGGGAGATGATGCGGCCGTGATCCGTATTTCGGACGAAGAGTCGTTGCTTATCTCTACGGATATGCTCATCGAAGGAATCCACTTCAACCTGATGTACATGCCGTTGAAGCACCTGGGATACAAGGCAGTAGCCGTGAATGTCAGCGACATTTGTGCAATGAACGGAAAAGCGGAACAGATCACTGTTTCACTCGCTGTTTCGAATCGTTTTCCGGTGGAAGCATTGGAAGAACTGTATTCAGGGATCAAAGCAGCGTGTTCGTTCTATGGTGTGGACCTCGTGGGCGGCGATACGACATCCTCTACGTCAGGTTTAGTGATCAGTATTTCCGCACTCGGTAGAGCAAAGAACAACGAGATCACATACCGGAATGGCGCAAAAGAATACGATCTGCTTGTGGTTACGGGTGACCTGGGAGCAGCCTACATGGGCCTGCAAGTGCTTGAACGCGAAAAAGAGGTTTTTACAGCCAATCCTGATATTCAGCCCGACCTGGACGGACACGATTACATCATCGAACGCCAACTCAAACCCGAAGCCCGAAAAGATGTCATTGGTTTTTTGAAGGAGTTGAACGTCATCCCGACATCGATGATTGATATTTCAGACGGCCTGGCCTCCGAGATCCTGCACCTCTGCAAAGCGAGCAATGTCGGTTGCCACATTTACGACGAGAAACTGCCAATCGATGCAAAAACCTCCATGACAGCGATTGATTTCAACCTCGATCCCGGAACTTGTGCACTGAATGGCGGAGAAGATTATGAGCTCCTTTTCACGATAAGTCAATCTGATTTCGACAAGATCAAAGGAAATCCGCACATGACGGTGATCGGCCACATGACCAATGCACAGGATGGGATCTACTTCATCGACAAGAACGGCGCTGCAGTGGAATTAAAAGCACAGGGGTGGAACCATTTCAAGCACTGATACGCAGTGAATTGACCTGTCCGTGTTGATTTTTTTGAGAAAGTACAACTGAATATTTCTCATTCAAAGCCTTTGACAAGGCCCAGCTCTTCAGGTCAAAATACACAAGATCGAACTGCTCGTTTGACTGTGAACTCTTAAGCAATTCATCTGACAGTTCTTTCCAAAGTTCTTGCTTTTGTAAAAGGTGTGCAGCCTTTGTGATTTTTTGGGCATAAGAAAGAAAAAGTTTGACAGCTGGATTCAACGCATCACACTGCATTAGTTGACGACGGACGGATTTGATGTACTGAATGACAAATTGTGGAGGTTCCGTCTCCAGATTGATAATCAGCTGCATCACGAGTGCGCATCCTATCCAGTTTGTATTTTTTCGGTTTTTAACACCCCGTTCCATTACCTTGTTCAATACCCTTCTTGCCTTGCTCAACTCCTCCATATTGATAAAGATCCCCGCAACCAACACCTGAATCACTGCACGGTGTTCGGAATGGAATTCAGCAGAAGCCAATGTGAGCAGTCTCGAACTTTTTTCCGAATTGCACTCAAGATCACCTCTTCTGACGCTATACTCCAGTGTCAGTCGAGTATGGACAAGCTCCAGAAAACGGCAAAGCTCAGGATGATCCTGACATTGAATTTCTCTTTGGAAAGTCTCCAGTTTAGAGAGTGAACACTGCGCTTGTTCCCATTGACCGAAACGCAGCTGAAGAAACGCATATTCGGCAAGAACCGACAGGTAATTCAGCGGTTTTGCCCAAATTAAATGGCCTCTCTCTTCATACACTTCTAACGAATGTCTGGTAAGAACAATTGCATGCTCGAGTTGCCCGTTCTGAAGCGCAGTATGTGCAGCTGATTCATTTTTCAATAAACGGATCGACACATCCTGGTCCAAAAACAAAACTTCTCCATTCTGTTCTTTACACGTCTTTTCGCTCACTTGGTCACACCATAAAACCGAGTTCATTTCATTGACCTGCTTCAATTCCCTGATAATTTCTCTTTCGTTTTCGCCAAGTTGGAGGATTTCCTGACTATCGCTTTCCATGGTTTCCAGAAGCGCTTTCATTTTCTGAGTGATCTCAAGACAAATGGCCTTCCGTTCATATTTGACAGCCAGTTTAAAAGCACTCTTCAACACCTTTTTACTTTGATCATACAGGCATTTTGACCGCAAAATATCCGCGGAATGCAGCATGCGAAAAAGTTGCGCATCAATGGACGAAGACGAATGAAACGCATCGAGAGAAGCGAGAATGAGGTCATAGAGCCGTTTTTTGGTAATGACAAACCGGTTGAGACACGCATCTCCTTTTAGTCGTTCAAAAACCAGTTGCTCGTCGTATTCAGACATAGCATCAATGACTTCAAAAAGCTTTATGTTCACATTGTTCTCGAGGGATGCATGCCTGCTTGCATACAACTTAAAATAGCGTTTTTCAGAACGGGTAAGTGATTTGATGAGATCGAAGATTCCTTCTCGCAGACGTGTTGCCATACAGTAGAGTTTAGCCTGAAATTACGCCGTAGAAGGGAACGTATGTATACAAAATTGTGAACGGTGGCGCTTATTGAGTGAAGTGTCGCGGGTATAGCATTGTATTCCAATGCTCGATTAAGCAGAAATAAAACAATCTTAAATTTTGAAGTAAAAAACAGGCAAAAAAAAATGCACCTATGGGTGCATTTCAATATTGGTATGCAATTAACGCCTTTTTCTTCTGACGGATTCGTCTTTATCGCTATTAGGATCAGTAATGTCACCATCCCCATCGGAAGTATCGTCTTCAGAGTCTTGATCACCTGAGTCAACAACGCTTCCTGTTCGCAACATTCGTGTATCTTCGGATGCAGAGCCAGCCTCCGGACGAATCACTTCTTTCTGACAGGATGCTGACAGAAAAAGAAGCAAGGCGAACATTATGTATGGCATTTTCATGCTATTCTTTTGAGAAACTACTAACAAATTTATTTTAAATAACACGTTATTCCAAATTTTCGATGATAAATTTCAACAGAACCTCCGTACCAGCAATTGAACCGTCTTCATGCACTACCTGACGGGGACCGATCAATTCGAAGTCCTTTTGTGTCAGTTTTTTGAGTAATTCAATGCGTTTGAGGGTAATTTCGGTTCCTTTCGACTCATGGTCACCCTTGCTTTCCAGCTTCTGGTTCAAACTGTGTTCGATGCCAATCCCATTGTCCAGCACGCGAATGGTCAGGACCTCCTTGTTTAATTCGATGATCAGTTCAATTTTTCCTTTGAGCGTTTCATTGGGCAAGATGCCGTGGATTATACTGTTCTCAAGAAAAGGCTGAATCATCATGGCCGGAATAATGACTGCTTCCGTGTCAATGTGTTCATCGCACTGAATATGGTATTCAAAACGCTGATTGAAGCGCATGGATTCCAGCGAAAGATAAAGTTCCAGGCGTTCGAGCTCCTGTTGAAGAGAAACCAGATTTCCTTCGTCTGAAGAATCGAGGTTTTTGCGAATAAGCTTGGCAAAATTTGTGAGATAATGGTTGGCAGCCACCTTGTCCTGCGTATTAATGAAATACTGTATGGAGTTGAGCGAATTGAATATGAAATGGCGATTCATAGAAGCATTGAGCGAACGTTGTTCAAGGTGCAGCAAGCGGGATTTATATTCCAGTTTTTCACGTTCCACCTTATCGCGTTCACGGTCGAGGCGATTTCGAATAAACCACCATACAATGGATGTGATGCCAATTGCAGACAGGGCAAGAAACCACCAGGACAGGTAAAACGGTCCATTTACAGTGATGGGCAACACAAATTCAGTTGATCTTCTTCCCGCCGCATCCACGGTCCGCGCATGAAGAACATAACTTCCCGGAGGCAACCCATTAAATGAGATCAAGGCATTCATGGTCAGCGGTGACCACCCCTGATCAAGCCCTTCCAACCAGTACTGATAACGCAATCCGGTATAATTGTCCAGATCCACCCCTTCAAACTCAATGGTCAGATTGTTTTTATTGTATGGGAGATCCAAAATTTCAGGAAAACCGCTGCTGTTGATCCGTTCGCCATATTTGGCTGCTTCGTTGAGATAATTTACAAGCATGCCTTTAACACCTATTGACGGGGTTGCAGGAAGCGCTTTGAACAGCCGTTGATCATATCGGACCAAACCGGAGGCAGTGCCAAACCACAGTATACCGTTACGGTCCAGAAAACCTGAATTAATATTGGTCTCCAGGTCAAGAATTCCCTCGGGAATGCCTAAATGGTGCACCTTGAACTCAGATGTATTCAGTTCTGAGAGAACATACACCCCATTGTTGGTTCCAACGAAAAGCTCTTGATTTCCAGAGACCAGGAAATTAATGTAATTCGACGACGCAGAACCGGACAGGTCCACTGCCTTGATCATTCCGGACGCATAACAATACAGCCCTTCCTCCGTTCCTATCCATACCTTTCCTTTTTCATCGGCAACGACGGCATAAGCAGTTCGGCTAAAATCAGAGATTCGAACCAGTTGATTGTTCTTGATCTCATAAAATCCGTTGTCGGCCACGCAATAAATTTTCCCCTGAGACTGACAAAATGCACGCACTGTCGCAGGTTCCTTCATCAAAAAAGGAATAAATTTCCCGTTCCTGTATACACTCACCCCTTCACTGCCACCGACCAAAAATGAAGAAACCCCGATTTTGAAAAGGGCAGCCACTTTGTCTCCGGGCAATCCATTTTCGGCGTAATAAACTTTCTTTAAAAGACCTTTTTTTTGAACCAGACCGTTTTCCGTCCCAAACCAGTCCGAACCTGAAAGATCCGTCAGTATCGCCCAAACGGTTGGACTGTTCGCCAATTCCACATATTTGGATGCACTTCCCGGAGAAAAATAGATGATTCCTTTATCAAAGGTTCCAAGCCAATATGAACCGTCTTTCTTTTGGGCAATACTCACGATTAGCTCCGATGCCAGTCCATCTGCTTTTCCATAATGCAGAAAATGCTCACCCGAAAACCGCAAAATTCCCTTTCCTTCGCTTCCCAGCCAGATGGCTCCGGCTTTGTCCTGAAAGACACAGCGGATGCTTTCCACCGGCAAGCCTCTGTTCTGGTCCAGTTTTAAACGAATCTGTTCGTTGCGCAATTGAATGACACCGTCGTTGGCAACCACCCAGAGGTCTCCTGCCTTATCTACGAGACATTTGCGCACCGACAGCAAGGGGTCGACGGTTTTTACCTGAACAGCGTCAAAATTCTTTTGATCCAGGCGGAGCAATCCATTGCCAAAAGTGGACACGTACAGGTTCTGACCGGAAGTTTGAATAGAGGAAACGCTGTAACCTTCCAAGGAACCAATTGATCGAAAGCCACGCAAGTCTTCAGTTGTGAGGACCCCTGCGCGCGTGGCAAGGTAAAGTTTTGTTCCTACCGCGTGTAAATCACGAATGCGCAACAAGTCTTCCCTACCGGTATTCAACAGCAATGCATCTTCTGAGCCCTCCATAAAAATGGGAGAAAAAGACAAAGGAATACGTTTTAGTTTGCCATTTGCGATCTCAAATAACCCCTCTCCATTTGTTGACACGATCAGATGCCCTTTAAAAAGAACGATGTCCGTCACAGACAGCGATTGATACGCTTTTCCGAAAGACCATTTGAACACTTTTTTCCCTTGCATTAGTGAGACACCACCTTCATGTCCTGCCCAGACCTTTTCTCCCTGCACGGAAAGGCAACTTATCCGATTATTGAGCAAGCCATTTTCTGTTGTGTATGAGGTGAATTCTTTGCCATTGAACCGTCCTATACCTCCGAGCGTACCGACCCACAACGCGCCCAGATCGTCTTGTACTATCGAGGTTACCTGCGACTGAGGCAAACCCTGAGCCGTATTGAAATTCACGAAAGCAAAACGCTGTGAATACAGGAATCCACCTATAAAAAGCAATGCTACCGTGAAACTTACTCTCATACGCCGGATTTAACAGTTTTGATAAAATCCGCTACCCTGTTTCGCGCAACCGGAATACGCAATCCACCTTTCAGAACGGCAAAATGTCCGTCTTCGTTAAGATATTCTGAGAGCAAGGACATATTGATGATGTGTGATTTATGCGTTCTGAAAAACTTTTTTGGATTCAGTATCAATTCATAGGTTTTCAAGGTCCGTGTGTCCAGGTAGCGCGTACCGTCTTTGAAATAGATCGTAGTGCAATTTCCGCTTGCTTCGAGGTGAGAAATTGAATCGTCTTCCACGATCTTCAGTCCCTTCGTATGCGCAATGGCAATGCGGTTGCTCGGTGTATTTCTGAGCAGGGTTTCTGACAAGTTTTTCAGGGAGGCATAGTAGGTTGTGTAGTTCTCCGGATCCTCCGAAAACACGCGTCGTGTTTCAACGAGCTTTTGTACGGCAGTCTGAAGTTCCTCGATGTCAATAGGTTTGAGCAGATAATACACTGCATTCGCATTAAAGGCACGGATGGCGAAATCTTTAAATGCCGTGACGAACACCACCAGAAAATTTTTTGCATCTACTTCCTCGAGCAGTTCAAAACCTTCAGATCCGGAGGGCATCCGGATGTCAAGAAATACCACATCGGGACTCGATGATTCTATGATTGCTTTGGCATCGCTCTTTCGGGATGCCTCACCTATCACCTCGATATCCGGACAAAATTCTTCCAGAAGCATGATAAGGTTCTTTCTCGCGAATTCTTCATCGTCGACAACAAGGGCTCGAAGTTTCATAGGGCTAACGTTTTTAGGGTTGATGCTATACTTTTTTCTACAAGATAGCATTCACTATTAAACTCCGAAAGGAAAAATTCACCGTTAATTTCTGTTTGCATACACTTTATCAGTCCAGAACTACCTTTCACTTTACGAAAGATTCCGATAAAGGTTTTTAGGAAAGAAAGTCATCCAAAATTTCAAACAGTTCGACAGGTTGTTCGATGTGCGCCATGTGTCCCGACTCTGTGAGCCATTCGACGCGCACCGACATGCCTGCAGTCTTTTCATTCAGTAATGTCAGCGGGATTAATGGATCGTGCATCCCGTGGATCAGCATAAAATCGGCCGGAAATTTTGTAAGCAAATGGCTCTTTTCTTCACGGACCATCATTGCCAATGAGGCAAAAGCGATGTTTTCAGGGAGTATATGCAGTGCTTCCGAAATCAGATTTCTGACTGCCGGATCAGAGGCGGAATGGTTCCAGAACAAACCCGGAATGGCTTCACGGATCAGATGTTCACGCGCCTTGAACGCAAGGTCTGCCACACGGATTCGGTCTGTTTTCTTTTGTTGGTGATCAGACCAGAAGTTGCTGTTCAACAGCACCACTTTTTCACAGCGAGGATCGTTTTCTTTGAGTAAAAGAGCAACGTATCCTCCCATGGAGTGACCCACCACATGATAGGTTTCCAGACAGAGTCGGTCGACCACTTCAGTGACTTTCTGGGCGAAATGATCGAGCGCCGGCGGTGTGGATGAATTACCCAGATCGGACGCTCCATGCCCGGGAAGATCTATGGTTACAGCCGTGAAATGGAGGTCATTCTCTTTCAAAAATGTCCACATCGAGGAAGATTCAAGAAATCCATGCAAGAAAAGAACCGGAGTTCCGGTTCCGAACGTGGTGTAATGAAGCATCGTCAGGAATTCATGAGATCCTCAATTTCCTCTGCCTCAATTGGAATAGAAGACATCAAGTTGAACGGAGCGCCTTTTTCTTGCACAACCAAATCATCTTCAAGCCGAATCCCCAGGCCTTCCTCAGGAATGTAAATACCGGGTTCGCATGTAAACACCATACCCGCCTCAATTGGCGCATGCCAGAGACCGACATCATGGGTGTCAAGGCCAAGAAAATGAGACGTGCCGTGCATGAAATACTTTTTGTAAGCAGGCCATTCCGGTCGCTGATTGGCAATGTCTGTTTTATCGATCAGTTTTAGTTTAAGCAATTGTTCCTCCATCAGTTTTCCAACCTCTGTATGGTATTCCGCAAGCATAGTACCCGGAACAAGAAGTTTCTCTGCTTCCTTTTTGACGTGCAGCACCGAAGCATACACCTCCTTTTGTCGTGGTGTAAACCTCCCGCTGACTGGAACACATCGCGTCAGATCGGATGCGTAATTCGCATATTCAGCTCCTACATCCAGCAGAATTACATCGCCATTGTTGCACTGCTTGTTGTTTTCAATGTAATGCAGGACACACGCATTTTTTCCAGAAGCCACGATGGGCGTGTAAGCAAAGCCACGGGAACGGTTGCGGAGAAACTCATGTGCCAGTTCAGCCTCGATCTCGTACTCCCAAACGCCAGGCTTGATGAACTGTAATACTCTTCTGAATCCCGCCTCGGTAATGTTGCACGCCCGCTGCATCAGGTCAAGTTCCTCTTTCTCCTTTACTGAGCGAATGCGATGCAGGATAGGGGCACTTTTACGTACCTCATGTGCAGGATAATCCTGCTTTATTTTTTTTATGAACCTGTCCTCTCTCGTTTCAACCTCCAGGGAGGCCCTGAGGTGTTCGTTTTTATTCAGGTAGACAGCAGTTGCCTCAGCCATGAGTTTTCTGAAGACACTGTCAAATTGATTAAGCCAGTATACCTTTCGGATGCCTGAGGTTTCAAACGCGGCTTCCTTCGTCAATTTTTCGCCTTCCCAAACTGCAATGTGCTCACTGGTTTCGCGGAGAAATAACACCTCCCTGTGCTCCTTGTCCTTCGAATCCGGGAACAAAACCAAGATACTTTCTTCCTGATCAACTCCGGAGAGGTAAAGGATATCTCTGTGCTGCTGAAAGGGCATGGTACTGTCGGCGCTGATCGGATAAATGTCGTTCGAGTTGAAAACTGCAAGTGCACCATTCTCCATGTGAGCCGTGAACTTTTGTCGGTTTCTGATGTAGAGATCTTTGGAAATGCGGTCGTACTTCATGTTTTCGAATTTTGTCCGAAAATACGATATCTGAAAAAATTCTGTGAGTTTTTGAATATTTTTTATTGTTCGTAAATCGTTTACGATCTTACGATGGAATCTTTGTTCAAAATTCAACGCTATGAAATCAAATTCATTTGAAATTAAGGAGATCAGTATCTGTGTGAACAGAAACGAGATATGTGTTAAAGGAAATGCTCAACAAGGGGTGATGCACTATCCAACATCCCTATACGTTAATCATTCTCAACTCAACAGAATTTTAGGTTTGCTTGAGCAATTGAACGCTGCTACGGATCTTGCAGAAAACTTTGTGAGCCAAGTGGATCCTGATGGGAATGTCTATATGTTTTTGAACTCAGGATTTCTTGATCAGACAAGCATTTCCATGGAGGTCCTGGAAAGCGAAAAAGCCGTCATGAAAATAAGGGCCTAAGCGTTAAAAATGCTTGAATGTGAACAACAAGACTTTATTTTTTTATATATTCGTGTAACTTTTTGATGCCATAGCTTGTTTAAGGCATCGAAAGAACACCACAGCTATGAAGAACTATAAATTTGGCATTCTTGCCGTTCTGACCACTTTCTTACTTTTTCAATCGTGTATTGAACATGAAGTGATTCCGCCACCGGTGCCTATGGTTGATCTTTCTTGCCATTTTATCGGAACGATCAACGGAACCCAGCTTGAACTCACTGAAAACGTAAACAATTACGTTGGAAAGGCCACAAAAAATCTTAACATTCTACCTGCCCCATCCGTCTCCAGTGCGGCGTATAATTTTGAAATGCTTTCAACCACCCAGATGAGTTCAATCAAAGTGGTACTGGGCAGTGTCCTGTGGGATGCATCTGTATCGGCTTCTCCTGATTTGAGTGCCTTTAATACATTTCATTCAACCAACACAACGCCTTCCTATTCGACCTCCGGTACTTCAGGATTTGAAGTATCCTTCAAAGATGCCAGCGGTCTGGTATGGACATCCAGACAGAACAGCGTAAATCCTCAGAACGTCACATTCACCGGAATTCTTCAAGAATCCGATACGTTGGGTGATTATTCGAAATTCACATGTAACTTCAACTGCTACGTGTACCGTCAGGATGCCGTCACCTTGTTGTGGGATTCTGTTTATATCGAAAACGGGATTTTAAAGGGGTGGTTCCAGCGTTAATTCATCTAAGCCGTTCAGCGGCTTTTTTTCTGCGAAAAAGTTGGGAGACACACTAAAAATAGCGATCATCGGAGATTACAATTTTACGTATAACTCCCACCAGGCAACGAATTTAGCTATTGATCATTCCGGCCGCTTTCTCGAGATTGAAGTCAATTATTACTGGATTAAAGTCAACGATGCAGCCCAGTTCAAACCCAGCCAGTTTGAGGAGTACGATGGTATTCTGATTGCCCCGGGACCATTTCAAAACTTATTTTTCCTGAACGGAATTATTCGGGCCATTTCACAACTGGCAATTCCTGTGTTATTAACCGGAGACAGCCTGCGCAGTTTTATTGAAGTGATGATTACATCGTATCAACTGAATCCGAACGGAGAGAAACTGATCTCAGACAACCTTGTAGAAGGAAATCACTTTGAACGCATACAGGTAGTGCCCCATTCCAAGGCATTCATAGCCCTTTACGAACACCATAACACTACCGAACTCACATCCTCACGTTACAGTCTGTATCCACAACTTATACATGCACTTACAGATGAATTGATAGACGTAGAGGCCTATAACCAGTTTGACGAACCAGAGGTCTTGAGTTTGAAAAAACATCCATTTTTCGTCGCCTGCTCATATTGTCCACAGATTTCATCTACACGGGAGATACCCCATCCATTGCTATACACATTTATGAAAGCGTGTATGAATCTGGGAACTAATCTTTGAAAAGATCAGGTTGCTCAGCTTCGAAGAATGTATCTACCAATAAACTTTCCGATGTCGCAGCTGCTACTGCCAACTCATCGCAACGTTCATTTTCAGGATGGCCATTGTGTCCTTTGATCCAATGAAACGTCAAATTGAAACTTGGATGTAAAGCCAGATAACGCCTCCAAAGATCAGGATTCTTCTTTCCTTTAAACCCCTTTTTTTGCCATCCAAAAACCCATTTCTGATTGATCGCCTCAACGACATATTTCGAATCGGAATAAATCTCCACAGGAAATTTATTGCTTTTCAATTGTTCTAATGCATAGATCACAGCCAGCAACTCCATTCTGTTGTTGGTAGTCATGCGATACCCCTGAGAAAACTCCTTTATCTGATCACGGAACTTCATTACAACACCAAACCCTCCAGGCCCGGGATTTCCTTTAGCGGCACCATCAGTATATATCTTAATGACTTCCATTACACGCTAAAATTAATCAAAAACCTGTATGACCACAACGCGCTGTTTTTTAACCACATACTAAACATTCATCGAAGATTCGCAGGATTTTGTCGAATTTGAATCCAGAAGAAAATAATTTTAGGATTACAAGAATAACACCCCGCGTATTTCTATGAAAAGGATATTTTGTTCTACGAAATTGTTGATTCATTATACAAATCACATTTTCAATCGGAATCAACATACGTTTTGTACAAATACAACGTGTACAAATGAAAAATATGAATTTGACAGCCCGGCAACTACACTTAGATTTGGGATGTGTCGCAATGACATAAAAGTCTTTTTCAGTGAATAGTGGTTAGGTTAGGTTTAAAAGCGCTTTCGGGCGCTTTTTTATTTAGTGCATGACACTCGACAACCATCTTCGCATTTCATCTGTCGACACTCCTTTTCTCGAGGAAAGATCCGATACTTGCTCGTCGCTGATCTTGCCCAGTCCGAAATAGGACGCGTCCGGATGGCCGAAATACCATCCTGAAACAGACGAAACGGGAGTCATCGCCAAGCTTTCCGTGAGCGAAACACCAGTATTTTTTTCTGCCTCAAGCAATTCAAATAAAGTAATCTTTTCCGTGTGATCCGGACATGCCGGATACCCTGGTGCTGGACGGATGCCACGATACCCCTCTTTGATAAGTTGCTCGTTGGTAAGCTGCTCACCTGAAGCATATCCCCAGTAGTCTTTACGCACCAATTCATGCATTTTTTCCGCAAATGCCTCTGCAAGTCTGTCGGCGAGTGCCTTTAACAGAATGGAATTGTAATCATCGTGCTCAGCCTCAAACCGTTCAATATAGGTTTCCATACCAATTCCGGTAGTCACGACAAACCCTCCAATGTAATCTACATTTCCGGATTCCTTGGGCGCGACGAAATCTGAAAGTGCAAGATTTGGTTGGCCTTCCGCCTTTTTGGTCTGCTGACGCAAGGTGCGCTGAATCGCACGAACTGTTTTTTTATCTGCAGGATCATAAATCTCAATATCATCGCCGATTGAATTTGCAGGAAAGAGTCCGATAACCGCTCTGGCTTTCAACCATTTTTCACAAACAATCTGTTCCAACATGATCTGCGCATCGTCAAAAAGTCGTTGTGCCTCAGCACCAACAACCTCATCGTTCAAAATACCCGGGTATTTACCGTGCAACTCCCAGGTCTGAAAGAAAGGAGTCCAATCGATGTAAGGCCGCAATTCTTTCAAATCAAACTCATCAAAAACCGTTATTCCCAATCGATTCGGCGCGCACAGGTACTGCGGATTAAAATCTAACTGCAGTTTATTGGCTCTTGCCTCACTTAGTGAAAGAAGTTGCTTGGACTCACGGTGTTTTTGGTGGTGTTCCCGAACGCGCTTATACTCGTTTTTGACCTCCTGAACGAAGGATTCTTTTTTCGTTCCCAGCAAACTCTCCACAACCGTAACCGCCCGAGAGGCGTCGAGCACATGAACTGTTTGACCACTCCGGTAGTGTTCCTCTATTTTAACTGCCGTATGTACTTTGGAGGTCGTCGCACCACCTATCAGAAGCGGGATATTTAGACCGGCGCGCTCCATTTCCTTTGCGACTGTCACCATTTCATCCAGAGATGGGGTAATCAAGCCACTCAATCCAATTGCATCTACCTTTTCGGTTACCGCCGTCTGAATGATTTTCTCAAAAGGAACCATGACTCCCAGGTCGATGACCTCGTAATTATTGCATCCAAGGACAACTCCAACTATATTCTTACCAATATCATGAACATCGCCTTTGACAGTGGCCATCAGGATCTTTCCTGCTGAAGAACGTTCCCCATTCTTTTCTGCCTCAATATATGGCAAGAGATATGCAACAGCCTTTTTCATGACTCGGGCTGATTTAACGACCTGTGGCAGAAACATTTTACCGCTTCCAAAAAGATCGCCAACCACATTCATCCCTGCCATCAAGGGTCCTTCAATAACTTGTATCGGCCGCTCAAATTGAGTTCTGCACTCCTCCACATCGATCTCGATGAATTCTGTGATCCCCTTGACAAGCGCGTGTTCCAAACGTTTTTCAACTGTCGTGTCACGCCAGGAAAGATCCACCTCTTTTTTCTTACCGTCGCCTTTGATCGTCTCTGCAAACTCCAGCAGGCGCTCTGTGGCATCCGAACGTCTGTTGAGCAACACATCTTCAACATATTCCAGCAACGCAGGATCAATATCGGAATACACCTCCAGCATGGTTGGATTTACAATTCCCATGTCCATGCCTTCCCGAATGGCGTGGTATAGAAACGCAGAATGCATGGCCTCCCTCACCTTGTCATTCCCACGGAAAGAAAACGAAACATTTGAAACACCGCCACTCACATGAGCTCCGGGTAAATTCTCCCGAATCCATCTGGTGGCCCGAAAAAAGTCCACTGCATTGTTATTGTGTTCTTCCATTCCTGTCGCAACAGGAAAAATATTCGGATCAAAAATGATGTCTTCTCTCGGAAAACCTACTTGTTCGGTTAGTATATCATAAGACCTTTTACAGATCTCTATGCGCCGTTCAAATGTATCTGCCTGACCATTTTCATCAAATGCCATTACAATGACGGCTGCACCGTAGCGCTTTATTTTTGTCGCTTGTTCAATAAATTTAGCTTCCCCTTCTTTCAAGGAGATGGAATTGACCACCCCTTTGCCCTGAAGGCATTTCAAACCTGCTTCAATGATCTCCCATTTTGAGCTGTCAATCATTACCGGAACACGAGCAATATCAGGTTCAGAAGCAATGAGATTCAGAAATTTCACCATGGCTTCTACCCCATCGATCATTCCTTCATCCATATTCACATCTATAATCTGCGCACCACCGTCCACCTGGTCACGAGCCACAGAAAGTGCGGCCTCATAATCGCCTTCTTTAATCATTCTAAGAAACGCCCTTGAGCCGGTAACATTGGTTCGTTCACCGACATTTACAAAATTACTTTCAGCGGTAACGATCAGAGGTTCAAGGCCTGATAAACGTAAGGTGACTTTACTCATGACTGTCCGAATTTAATTGTGCAGCAAATGTTCTGGGTGAATATTGGTTGGCGAGTTCGGCAATCTTTCGGATGTGGTCGGGCGTGGTGCCACAACAACCCCCAATGATATTTACCAATCCGAGTTCAAGAAACTCTCTGATCTGAGTTGCCATGATCTCCGGTGTTTCGTCGTATTTACCAAACTCATTTGGAAGACCGGCATTCGGATGCGCACTTACAGCGAAGGGAGAAAGCGAATTCAGGACCTGCAGATACGGACGCATCATGGAGGCACCAAGTGCACAATTCAGCCCTACGGAGAGCAATGGCATGTGTGAAATTGAGATCAGAAATGCTTCAGTTGTTTGTCCTGTAAGGGTGCGCCCACTTTGATCAGTAATGGTTCCTGATACCATTATAGGAAGTTCAAGGCCTCGTTCCTTTAATACATCGTCGATCGCGAATAAAGCCGCTTTTGCATTCAGCGTATCAAAGACTGTTTCTACTAAAAGTAAGTCTGCGCCACCGTCGATGAGGGCCTCGACCTGCTGTCGGTAGGCATCCGCAAGTTGATCGAATGTGATGGCACGAAAACCGGGGTCATTGACGTCGGGAGAAATGGATGCCGTACGGTTGGTCGGACCGATTGATCCGGCCACAAATCTTGGTTTTTCAGGATCCAATGCCGTAAACTCATCCGCTGCCTCCTTCGCTAGTCTCGCTCCATGAAAGTTTATGTCATACACCGAATTTTCCAAGTCATAGTCAGCTTGCGCGATCCAGGTGCCCGAGAACGTATTGGTTTCGATAATATCTGCGCCAGCCTCCAGGTATTTCCTGTGAATGTCCTTTATAATGTCTGGACGCGTAAGAGACAAAAGATCATTGTTTCCTTTGAGCGGTTTCGCATGTCCCTCAAACCAATTTCTACGAAAATCCTCTTCCTCCAGGTTATACGGCTGTATCATGGTGCCCATTCCTCCATCAAGGATGAGGATGCGTTGTTTTAATAAATCATGAATTCTACTCATAGTATAGGTATCACAGAACTATGAGAAAGGTCGATTGACGATCACTTATCTTTTTCCGACACAACTTCGGAATAGGATTTGGCACCTTCTCTTCGCGAGGGTTGCCAAGGTTTCACAGGGCCGATCCCTCCACCTTTCTTCATAAGTTTATCTGAATGAACGAGGAACAAAGTTACAGAGTATTTTAACGTATAAAGCATATTTTAGCAAAATGAAATCTGATTTTTTAGAATGAAACCCTTTCTGCGAAGTTTTATGTTTGCCTTTAAAGGCATTTTACACCTTCTACACGGTCGAAATTTCAGGATACAGCTCATCCTGTTTGCGATGGTAACCACCTTTGGTGTATGTGTTTCGTTCACCTTACACGAGTGGCTGGTGGTCCTATTGACATCAGGATGTGTACTCACAGCTGAAGGGTTTAACACGGCCATTGAAGAGTTATGTGATTTATATTCAACAGATAAGAATTCAAAAATTGCGCGAATCAAAGACATTTCAGCTGGAGCGGTATTCATCCTAAGTATTTTTTCATTGATCATCGGACTGTTGCTGGTGTTAAAATATTTTTTCAACGAGCCGGGAATTTAATTTAAGGAATGTGCAATTTTGTGCCGCAAACAACTTGTCAAGTGAAGTTCATCCTTATTCTCTCTGCACTAACTTTCTCGTGTTTTACACTTCACGGACAGAATTTCTTTGAAAAGCAACTGGACCATTTCTTCCCAAACAGAAAAAGCAAACAGATTGAACGCCTCCGCATTAAAAACGACAGCCTGACTCGAGCAAATGACAGCCTGAGCAGCTCTGTAAATGTGGCAGCTGAAAAAATTGTTCACTTGAAGAAAGAGATTATTTCTCTGAAAGGAGATGTATTCAACGAGAAGGAATCGGCACGTGCCACGCGAACACAGTTGGAGAAGGAGGTTTCCGAGCTGCTTGATTCGATTTCACGCATCAATTACACTCTGATAACATGTACCGAGGAAGTCCTCACCGGCAACAGCAACACTCCGCCTGTTGTTGTGAATACCTGTTTGTGGCGAACCTACAAATTCATTGAGAAAGGCACACCTGATTCCAAGGGACGCTATCTATGGACCACGGAAATATTTGATGTCAAAACAAGCACAGCGGCGAAGCTTACAAATACGGATTTGTTCAGGGAAGACAAAATCTCAGAACTGGAAAAACTCATCAACAGCCGCTTTGAAGAAGACTATATTGCCTTTAAAAATGGTTCACCGGGTTGCTTTTACACCAAAAAAGAATATGCATTCGTTCCGCTATCCAAAATGCGTCTCGCACTGAATGACAATTCAGAAATGATTTTTGAAGCAGACTTTGAACTTCCCGAAACGTGTTTCTCAATCAGTAGTTCGTCTACCGGTCTTAAAATAAACGAACTTCGCGATTACCTAAAATAAAAAAGGGAGACCGAAGCCTCCCTGATATGTGTCAAATAAGCCTTAAGGCTTCATAGGAACAGTTCGGATTTCCTTCACTCCTTCAAAGGTTGTACTGGCTGGGGTACCCAATCGAAAACCTATTCCAGCACTAAGATTTAACCGAGGAACTTCAGAATTTGTATTTAAAATGGCCATGGCCATTTCATAATTAAGGTAAAATCGTTTTTTCTTTCCAAGAGAAAGCGTATACCCCAACCCAAGATTTACTCTCCACGATCTTCTCGGATCTGTACGATAACCCAATACATCAGTGTCATCCTTTAATGTGAACAGATTCAAATTAATATTTGAGTAT
>JBEGVI010000162.1:0-3615 GCA_041178485.1 Bacteroidota bacterium
TAACTTCAAAACATCTTCAAAGGTGTTTTCCTCTTTATTCGCAATGATCAGGTCTGGCTGGAGATCTTTTACTTTATCCAAATGTATGTTTTTTGTACCCCCAACCCTCGTTTTGCTTTCAAACCATGATACAGGATGGATACAAAACTTGGTGATGCCGACAACTCTGTCACCGGCACCGAGATTATACAATAGTTCGGTCTGTGAGGGGACGAGTGAAACAATGCGTTTAGGAATTTCTGCGAGTTCTATCTCACGTCCCAATTGATCCCTGAAGATCATGACATGGCAGAAATGATGTCGTATTTCGTAACAATATGGAACGTTCCATTCGCGCGTTTCACAAGAGCCGCAGGTGTATCCTTGTTGATCAATCTGCACAATTCCTCCAGATGAGTGTTTTCGTCCACCACCGGAAAGCTGGGTTGCATTACAGAAGAGATGGAGGCATCCCTCAATTCCGGAGAATCCACAAGCAACTGATACAAATGACTGTCATCTACGGAACCAACAAATTGATTGTCTTTCAGGACAGGAATCTGTGAAATCCCGAACTTTCGCATCTTGGCAATCGCATGTGAAACCAATTCTTCTGCATACAAAGTTACAAGCGTCACATCCCCATGTTTGACCACCAGTTCCCCGGCAGTTTTGTAGTTTTCCTCGAGAAAACCTCGTTCACGCATCCATTCATCATTAAAAATCTTTCCAACGTAGCGACTTCCATGGTCGTGGAAGAGCACAACAACCACATCATCCTCCGTTAACTGATCTGAGAGCTGAAGCACACCTTTTATCGCTGCACCGGCTGAATTCCCGACAAATATACCTTCTTCCCGTGCCAGTTTTCGGGTGTATACCGCAGCATCTTTATCCGTGACTTTTTCGAACAAATCAATCACATCAAAATCAACGTTCGCGGGCAAAATATCCTCTCCAATTCCTTCTGTGATGTATGGATAAATTTCATTCTCATCAAAAATTCCGGTTTCCTTGTATTTCTTGAAAACTGAACCGTACGTATCGATTCCCCATATTTTGATACTTGGATTTTTCTCCTTGAGGTACTTTCCTACCCCGGAAATCGTTCCACCCGTTCCAACTCCTACAACAAAGTGGGTAATCTTCCCATCTGTCTGCTCCCAAATCTCAGGACCGGTTTGTTCATAGTGCGCCTGACGGTTGGATAAATTATCGTATTGGTTGACATACCATGAATTTGGAATTTCCTGAGCCAACCTTTTTGATACGGAATAATAGGACCTTGGATCTGATGGCTCAACTGCAGTAGGACAAACAACTACCTCTGCGCCAACCGCTCTGAGGATATCCATTTTTTCCTTGGATTGCTTGTCATTCAGAACGCAGATCAATTTGTACCCTTTGATGATGCATGCAAGCGCAAGTCCCATCCCCGTATTTCCTGAAGTCCCTTCAATGACTGTGCCTCCCGGCTTTAGTAGTCCTGACTTTTCTGCGTCCTCGATCATTTTTACAGCCATTCGGTCCTTTACCGAATTGCCCGGATTGGTGGTCTCCACTTTAGCAAGTATGGTTCCTTTCACTCCCGAGGTCAATCTATTGAGTTTGACCAAAGGCGTATTTCCTATTGTTTCAAGAATATTTCCGTAAATTTTCATCTGCAGATATTTCGTGCGAAGTTAGTTAACAATTATTTCCCGAAGGGTATATTGAGTGAAAGTAAAATACATTTGACTAACTTCGTCTTACTCTAAAATCATCCTATGAGACGTACGAAGTGCTTTTTATTGACATTCCCTCTCCTAATCCTACTCTTTTCGTGTTCGGGCATACGAGACATGCGCGTTCAGGTAATGCGACCTGCAACGATTACGGTTCCCAAGGAGATCAAAAAAATGGCCATTCTGAACCGATCAATCCCTTCGGGACAAGCCGCTTTGGAAGGTTCTCTGACAGGCGAATTGAACAAGCAGGATAAAGAATTGTCCAACGAATGTATTTCCTCACTTAATAATCTGCTGATGGAGTCTACGCGTTTCGAAATATATCGCATGGAGTACACATTGCCGGCATCAGATCCTCGTTCCCTTGCCTTTGGTGCACCGCTCGATTGGAATACTGTGGATACGATGTGTGCCCGTTTGGGAGTAGATGGACTTTTGGTGCTGGAGTATTTCGACACTGACTTTCAGATCGATAACCCTATCGGAACAGGAACACAGGCAGTACAAAGTGTTTTAAATGGCGGGCAAACGTCCGTCGAAGCAAGCGGTTCAGCAACTGCTACCTGTGGGATCAGGGTCTATTACACGTCTAAGCGAATGATTGCATACGAAGACGAATTTAAATTCAAGAAAAGATGGCGTGAACGTGCCAATTCATTTGCGGAAGCAGTCTCAAAACTGATCAAACGAAATGCTGCACTTAAGGAAGTTTCCGCTGAAGCAGGAACAGCCTTTGCGAGAAGTATAATTCCGCTTTATTTTTGGGAACCCAGAGACATGTACAAAGGGAAAAAGGGTGACATGCAGCGAGGAGAAAGACAAGCGCTTGCTAAAGATTGGGAAGGTGCTCTCAAAACTTGGATGGATGTCTACGAATCCAATTCCAAGTCGAAGATCAGATCCCGAGCTGCATTTAATGTTGCTTTGGCACATGAAGTACTGGGCAACCTCGAGGAGGCACAAAAATGGGCTGGTAACGCATACGTCGAAGGCGGAAAGAGGGCGATGCTTGAATATGCCGAGATCCTCGATACACGCGTGAGAGAACAAACAAAACTTCAGGAGCAACTCGAGAATTTTGAATAGTGGAAGAATTCCTGATTATTGGGTTGAAAGTTTCGCGATACATCCTCATTCGCTATTTTTTGATAGCCGGTGGAATGTTTTTACTTTTTTATCTGATCATCCCACGGTTTAAAAAGCTTACAAAAATTCAGGAAAAACTCCCTAAAACAAGGGCCATACTCTCTGAAATAGGTCATTCTATGTTTACCGTGGTGATTTTCTCATTCATGGCAACGCTTATTTTGTTCATCATTCCGGAACATACCCTGATATATGAAAAAATCGGTGACTACGGCTGGGTGTACTACCTTATTTCCTTCCCACTGATGTTCCTAATGCACGACACCTATTTCTATTGGTTGCACCGAATTATGCACCTGCCTGTAATTTTTAGATACGTGCATCGGGTGCATCACAAATCAACCAATCCAACCCCATTTGCATCCTATTCTTTTCATTTTTTGGAGGGCATTCTTGAGGCAGCAATTCTGCCAATCATTGCTCTTAGTATTCCAGCGCAACGTGAAGCACTACTACTTTTTTTATTGATGCAATTCCTTTACAATGTATACGGGCATCTGGGATATGAAATCTATCCAAGATGGATTCTGAGAACCTGTATTGGCAGGTGGCTGAATACCAGCACGATTCACAATTCCCACCACAAGAACTTTGAAGGAAACTATGGACTGTATTTTTTATTTTGGGATCGCTGGATGGGGACATTTGATAACCGCTATCATCAAGACCTCAATGAACGTGTCTTGCCTTAATCTTTTTTGACCCTTTTGGCAAGGATCGGCAAAAGAAAAATGAGAAGAGTTAATGCTGAAATGAAGAGATC
>JBEGVI010000163.1:0-3187 GCA_041178485.1 Bacteroidota bacterium
CGCAACGTTTTCTCCTGTACTATAGTCCACCGTGCCTCCAGGGATTTGCCACCCATCTATATCCGGTTCTTTTTTTCTCTTAGCAATTAATACCTTATCTCCCGAAGGATTGAGAATAATCATACAACACCCTACATAGACTTTGTTTTCCATATTTTTAGTATATCAAACCTTTTTCCTCAAAAATATACCAACCTGAAAGATCTTTAAATTTAATACAGGTATACATGGAGAAATCATGTAAAAGAAAAGCCTCGCTGGTGTTGAAACCAAACGAGGCTTTTGGGCAAACGAATTCGCTACTTCATAAGAGGTGCGTAGAGATCTTTAATGGCTTTCCTCCAAATCGGACTTTTTTCATTCCGATTAGCGCTGATCCACGCTCGATACTGAAACTCATCCGACAAGTATACCTGTTTGTGGTATTTTTCAACCAAAACCGAGGTGACGTATTGAGTGGTCAGAGCATTGATATGGATTTCAACTTCGACGTTGAAAGTTTTTGCATTAACCTTCGGCGTCTCAGTTAAGTGGTCTAATTCGTGCATAATCCCAGCAACCACAAACACTTCAAATGCTTCTTGCCATCGGGGTTTATTGGTGGTTTTAAGCCAGAAATACTGGTCCATAAAAGCCGGAATGGCAATGGAAATCCGTGGAATACCATCCGTTGTCACATCAGAGGTGGCGAATGTAAGACTGCTTTGTGGAGCATAGGTAGTGTGGGGTTCTATCCGAAGATGTTTACCCCCAAACCTGTTCTGGATTATTTTCTGTTGTACTTTCGACCGTTCATTTATTTCTGGATACGGCGACGTGTGAGTTGTTATCCCATTCAGAAAAGGAAGAATTACCTCCTTAAAGAATGAGTTTTGTTCTTGGGGCGAATATGTTCTCGAATTCGGAAAAGAGCTTTGCCCAAAAATCAAAGAAGAAGAAATAGCGATGAGGAAAAATTTCAATAATCCTCTGTTCATACAAACACCTCCATGTCAAAGTTGTTTTGATAGTTCCTCTCGTACAATAACTAATTTATTATATTATGTCAATACCACCAACCTGGTGAATAGGGCCAGCCACCATTTATACCATAACCACATTGTTAGGTGCGTGTGAGAACCCGATATGCATAGAAACCCCACAATTCGACAGTAAGCCACAGTACGAGAACTACCCAGAATAATAGCTCTTGTGTAGCAATTGATAACCTAAGTTGATACACAATCAAAAATGCTACAATTCCAAAAATAACATCAAAAACAGTGTTGAAAAAAGTCTCTTTGATATCTTTTACGATTTCAAATATCTCCCATGCTAACATCACACCAATTGAAATAATAAACCCAAGCCAAAAATTTAGATTCAAAAAAATAGAAAGTGATGCTAACAATGCTCCAGCAAGGAAATGATTGAGATGCCAAAGATCAAAATACCTTCCATCATTCCATATTCTAATTGTCCAATGTTGTTTCATAATTCCTATTTATTTGTCCATATAGTTTCTACTTTATCAGATTCTTCATTTCCACTGCTCGTTCCATCATTCTGTCTCCCACCTTACCCCAATCAAAGTACTGTTTGTAATCTTTTGGATCGATTAGTCTTATTTCGCCAATATCATCATCTGGATCTGAAATAAACTCACCATACGGTTCGACAATACAAAAAGGCCGAGCTTCTCTACCTAGTTTTTTACTATCTCCCGTCTCCTCATCCCAAGCATCTTGATACCCAATACATTCCACACGGAGAACTTTCATATTTGATTCTTCTTTCACTTTTCTAATAGTCGCTTCCTGCCATGTTTCTCCAGGTTCGATTCCTCCACCTGGTGGAGTCCATTCATCTTTCTTCGGATCATATACAACAACCAACTTATCACCACAAAAACAGACTGCATGGACACCATGCAGTACAACATTATCTAAATTCTCATTTGGATCGCCTTCAACCCAACGAGATTTATATGTTTTACCTCGATATTCAAATTGAGAGTTTATTTCCATTTAAAATTCTTTAGTATCACCTTCAACCATAACAACAAATTCAATTCCATTTTGAGGAAGAACTTTTCCTGGAAGAACATGCGCAGAACCAAAACGTGTACCATCATGAACTGGAAATGCCTTTTTAGGTTTCAACTTAATCGCATAATCGAGCGCTTCACCTATTTTCATCCAAGGACCTGACACCGGAAGAGCCAATACCTCCACTGATCTTTCTGGATCTGTAAATGCATCACCTGGGTACCAGAGTTTGTTATCAATATAAAATCCAAGATTTGATGAGGGTGGAATAGAACTATGCATTTGCGCATGTTTTTCTCCTATACCTACCGCAGCAATCTCTCCGAGAAATACAGTATCTCCATTATTAACTAACGTATGCTTAATACCTTCTGTATCTAACAATTCACTTACAGAATTATTTGAATAAATAACTACATGAGGATTATTTTCCAAAATAACTTTCAATGACTCTACGTGATAATGATCTTGATGTTCGTGTGTAAAAAGAAGGTAATCTATATCTTTTATTTTCGAATGTGCTTCCACAGTATAACTTCCCGGGTCAGTAAGAATTCGTTTTCCTTTTATTTCTATTAGAAGACAACAATGTCCCAATTTGGTGATTTTCATGACCATATGATAACAAAAAACCATCGATTTGTATCGGTGGTTTTTTGTCTCGTAATAAATAAGTGTAACGTTTTTCTATTTTTAAACAAAGGCTCCTGACCCCATTTTCCAAGTCTTTGGTATATGCTGGGGTTCTAGTACAACACTGGAACCTTTTTAGGTACAAAAAAGGGTTGGTCCGAAGACCAACCCTTCACCTTTTTCACTAGACCACTTTTCCCTTCTTGATCCAGAAAAAGAAATACGAAGTCGTGTTCACCCAAACATCGAACGGTTCGCCGACCTTGTCTGGACGGGTAGTAATGTTTATAAGGTGTACCATTGTACCCTCAATTTTTTCGAGGGTACCGTAATACACAGATGGCTTCCTTTCACCCCCAAACGGGTCTTCACCTACGATTGCGAACTCAACTTCCTTACCGAGTAAATCTTGCATGAGTATCTCCTATAACTCAATATAACATTATAATTTAAAAAATCAAGGGCTGACAGTTTGGTACAAAGTTTGAACCTTAACGACTAATGATGAAGTCTTTTAACTCATCAAA
>JBEGVI010000164.1:0-23005 GCA_041178485.1 Bacteroidota bacterium
CTATCATCAGATCACTGAACTCTACTTCCGACTAGCTTTGAGAGAATTTGAACAACTCGGAGATGCTCCGTCAATGAATAAAAAATTCTTTCTTGACCGCCTGACCAGAATCAATCGCTATTTCGATGCGCTGATACTTAGTTTCGATATCATGGTAAAAGGAATGGACCAGTCTGAATTTATGAAGTTCAGAATGTCGTTGCTTCCCGCGAGTGGTTTTCAATCCGCGCAATACCGATTTATAGAGATTCATTCAACAGATTTTATAAACTTGGTAAATAAAGATCATCGGACCTCTTTTTCCAAAGATTCGTCAATTGCCGAAATGTACGAGCACATCTATTGGAAGATGGGTGCAACTGAGGCTGCCACTGGGAAAAAAACTTTGACTTTAATTGAATTTGAAGAAAAATACCAGCAAGAATTCATTCGACTTGGAGAAGCCTGTCAGTCAAAAAATTTATGGCAAGTCTATAAGCGTCTTTCAGAAGAAGATCAGCAAAGTGAGGAAATTAAGGCGGCTTTGCGTCTCAACGATACGAATGTCAATATCAACTGGCCACTTGTTCATTATAAGTCCGCTGTGCGCTATTTAAACAGGGATGCAACGGACGTCGCAGCTACCGGTGGAACCAACTGGCAAAAATACCTTCCGCCCCGTTTTCAAAAAAGAATATTCTACCCTGAACTCTGGTCAGACAGGGAAAAAGACGAGTGGGGAAAAAATTGGGTGGAAACGGCGCTCACTTAACTCAAGGCGGCCAATAGTTGGCGCATGTTCTCAAATCGATAATCCGCCAGGGAAAGCCTTGGTTCCTCAAAGTGCGTTTTTTCAGGAATACAAACCACTTTCATCCTCGCCGCTTTTGCCGCTATAACCCCATTCAGAGAATCTTCAACAACCAAACAGCGCGTCGGATCTGCCTGTAATTTCTGAGCAGCGCTTATAAATACCGCCGGGTGAGGCTTGCCGTATGCTTCATTTTCAGCAGAGTGTGTACAATGAAAATACATCTCGGCCTTTAAGACATCCAATACTGTATCTACCAGTATTTGATAAGACGAAGTAGCTAGCCCTGTTTTAATTTTCTTTTCTTGCAAAAAATTCAATGTTTCCAGAACTCCGGTAAGTGGTTTTCCGTGTTCACGCAAAAGTTCAGTCATTTTATGTACGATAGCCTGCTCTACTTTATCCGCCGGTATTTTCCACCCCTCCTGCTGATGCCAATAATTTACTACTTCATCAATGCGCAACCCGGTGGTTTTTTGGAAGTCTGATTTGGTTAAATTAGATCCTGTGGACCGAAACACCTCCTCCATTGCAATTTTCCATAAGGGCTCAGAGTCGATAAGCACTCCATCCATGTCAAAGATTACAGCATCGTACTCATTCAGTTTAATCCGCATGTATTCGTTTTTTTATTAACACTGGTCCTCCGAGCAATCGATGGTACTCTGCGCCTATATACACCCACCCGCTCTCTGAAATTGCAATTGCTTCTCGTTGCAACACTCTAAAAAACAGCTTGACCTTCGGCTTTTGAACTTCTGAACTCCACACATCAAAACAAAGAATTTTGAAATAGGTAAGTACTGTGATGCGGCCATTGCGATAATCAGAACCAGTCACAAGTTCAGAAATCCCCCTGCGGTTGAACCTAAAACCCTTAAGTAAATTTTCTCTGGTCAGAATGGCTTGATGGGTTCCCGGTTGATCCGATACAGCATAGATTCTGGGAGACCTGTCGCGTCGTTGGGCGCGTGAAAACACGGATTCATTTTTTGTTATCAGAAACAGGGAATCATTGAGCCAGAAGAGCGCCTCGCAATTGAACCTTCGTTCTTCCTTAGGTGGCGGAAAAGCCTTTTGATCCGAATAAAAATATTCTATTTTCGTCGCTACTACACTGTCCTGTTTCAAAGCTGCCGATATTGAAACTTTTAGAATGTGAAGGTCCCGTCGATTGTTGAGGTTGTTTCCAACGTCTGCTATATATAAATTGCCCCTGTTGTCCTTGGCAAGATCCTCCCAGTCTGTGTTTTCGGCACCAACCACCCTGGTTCGTTTTACAAGAATTCCTTTCGTTGACAAAAAAAACAATTCCGGACTATTTCCGCCGTCATTGATTGCGACCAACAACGTATCTCCCAAAACAGTTAATCCTGAAATTTCCTTCAGCTCAGGTGGAAGACGAAATTTTTCATGCCGGCGTCCGGTCTGACCGTTTAGCTTAAAAGACAAAAGAAATAACAGTATGAAAAAGTGTCCCCGCTGCATCAATGAAGCACCACACGAACTAGTTCAATACGCCTTTCGGTAACCTCTTCTATCACTAAGGTGTGGTTCTGTGTAACCACTGTTTCTCCAGTTTCAGGAATCGTTTCCAATTCATGTAAAATGAATCCTCCCAAGGTATCATACTCATCTGACTCCGGCAATCCGAGATTAAATTTTTCATTAAGGTAATCGATGTCTATTCTGGCGGAGAAACGAAACTCTTTCTCAGATAACTGCTCTTCCGTTAAAATTTCTGAATCAAATTCATCCTCAATATCCCCAAAGATCTCTTCGATTACATCTTCTATAGTTACTAATCCGGCAGTACCTCCGTACTCATCCACGACTACCGCTATATTTCCTGACTGTTTACTGAATAACTGCAACAGTTCTTTGCCCGACGTAGCAGCAGGCACAAAGCGGATAGGCATGAGCACCTCTTTTATGGATCCCGGGCGGTCAAACATGGCGAAAGAGTGTATGTACCCGATAATGTTGTCTATGGTTTCTCGGTAGATCAGAATTTTCGAAAGTCCTTTTTCAATAAACGTTTTCTTCAAAACCTCAATGTCTTCGTCTACTTCGACAGCAATTATTTCCGTTCTTGGGATCATGCAGTCGCGGGCCTTAATGTTTGAAAAATCCAGGGCATTTCGAAGAATCTGCATTTCCTTTCCAAACTCCTCCTCTTCGTGAATTCGATTCGAAAGGTCATGCACAAAATGCTCAAGATCTATTTTAGTAAAGACTTTTGCATGGGGTTTTCCACTGATTTTAAGCAGTTTCAAAAACACATTACTTACAGCCATTATCAATTGAGTGGGTACATAAAGCACCGTGTACACAACAAACATGGGAATGGTTGCTATTTTAAGAAATCCATTGGGATTAATCTGTACGAGTGCCTTAGGAAGAAATTCAGCAACGGACAGTACAAGCAACGTGGACAGAAGTGTTTGAAGCAATAAAGTCAAAAAGGGCGATTCAATACCCCAGGAGACAATAACCGGAGACAAAATTTCAGCAGAGGAAATTCCGAATAAAACGAGCGCTACATTGTTGCCGAGAAGAAGTAGGGCAATGAAAAATGCATCTTTTCCATAAAAAATATCTATCACTCGGCTCCGGAAACTCCCCTTGCTGCGTTCAAGCTCTATGCGCAATCTGTTGGAGGAAAGAAAGGCAATTTCCATTGCGGAAAAGAACGCACAAAAAACCAACGCGATTAAAATAATGACATACGAAGAAGAGTGGTCCATTCAATGAAATATAAATCGTCAGCTTTTAAGCACATCAAAACCTATATCTTTCCGATAATAGGCTCCTTCAAATTCTATATTTTCTATGGAGGAATAAGATCTTTCCAGTGCAGAGGTCAAATTCTTACCGTAGGAAGTAACCGCTAGCACCCGGCCTCCGGCAGACAAAACGGCGGGACCATCCGACATTGTGCCTGCGTGAAACACCATGCTGTCACCAATCGTATTCAGCCCATAGATTTGTTTGCCTTTTTGATACTCTTCGGGGTATCCTCCTGAGACCATCATAACCGTCGCAGCACATTTTTCCGTAAATTGAATGTCTCGTTCAGAAAGCGTATTTGAGGCAACCCCTTCAAATAGATCCAAAATGTCCGATCTTAACCGCGGCATAACCACTTCCGTTTCAGGATCACCCATGCGGCAGTTGTACTCGATAACAAAGGGTTCGCCCTTGACATTGATGAGCCCAAAGAAAATAAACCCTTTATATGAAATGCCATCACTGCGTAGGCCCTTAATAGTTGGAATGATAATCTGGTTTTCAATCTTATCCAAAAAAGTCTTGTCGGCAAAAGGAACAGGGGATATCGCTCCCATGCCGCCGGTATTCAGGCCGGTATCACCTTCGCCAATCCGTTTGTAATCTTTCGCTTCGGGAAGAATCTTGTACGATTGGCCATCGGTCAATACAAATACAGAAAGTTCAATTCCCTTCAGAAACTGTTCTACTACTACCCTAGAGCCGGCCTTCCCAAATTTTCCACCTGTAAGCATGGCTCTCAATTCTTTTTTCGCCTCGTCCAGATTTTCGAGAATCAACACGCCTTTTCCTGCTGCGAGTCCATCTGCTTTAAGAACATAGGGGGGCTTCATTCCTTCAAGAAAAACACATCCTTGCTCGATGGTTTCAGAAGTAAATGTTGCATATTTTGCAGTTGGGATGCCATGCTTAAACATGAATTGCTTAGCAAAATCCTTACTTCCCTCGAGTTGCGCACCCTCTTTTGAAGGGCCAATTACCGGCACCTGAGAAAGATCCTGATCAGCAAGAAAAAAATCATGGATGCCATTGACAAGAGGCTCCTCAGGGCCTACAACAACCATATTTATCTCATTAGAAAGGACAAATTCCTTTACTGCTTTGAAATCTATCGGACTGAGATCGACATTTTTTCCATGATTTCTTGTTCCCGCATTTCCGGGGGCGATAAACAATTCCTCGAGCATAGAACTTTGAGAAATCTTCCATGCCATAGCGTGCTCTCTTCCGCCAGAACCCAACAGCAATACCCTCATGACTTAATGGCAATATTTAAGTAACGACTCGAATAGTTTTCGGCCGTCTTCATTTGCCAAATCTCTGTCTGCAGCACGTTCCGGATGTGGCATCATTCCAAAAACATTCTTCTTTTTATTTGTTATTCCTGCAATGTTGTTAAGTGCTCCGTTGGGATTCGATTCATCAGAAACCACAACCTCCTCTGTACAATATTGAAAAAGTATCTGGTCATTGTCTTCGATTTCTTTAAGCATATCTTCGGGAGCATAAAATCTCCCCTCTCCATGTGCTATTGGAATCTTATATGCAACCGTATCGGATAGTCCACGTGTAATTGCCGCTGTTTTAGAAATCGGTTTCAAGTAAACATTTTTACAAATAAACTTTTGATTGTTGTTGTGTAACAGGGCTCCGTCTAACAGGCCTGACTCTGTAAGAATCTGAAAGCCATTGCACACCCCAAGAACGTACCCGCCTCTCTGTGCGTGTGCAACCACCTCACCCATGATAGGAGAGAACCTTGCAATTGCGCCGGAACGCAAATAATCGCCGTAAGAGAATCCTCCTGGCAATACCACAAAATCTACTCCCTTCAGGTCTGTATCTTTATGCCACAGGCGCTCGACCTTTTGGTTAAGCACATTGTGAAGAACATAGACCATGTCTTCATCGCAATTCGAACCGGGAAACGTAACAACACCGAACTTCATAACACTCAAATAAATAGGGCAACAACCTGCTCAAAGGTAGTTAATAATGAATGATTGGATGGGCTTAAAAGAAAAAATTAATCAACGAATAAACGAAGGTCAAATAGAACAATGCAGATGCCGGGGCAGAGATTTTTTTGTCCATAAAGGAGAAGGATAAAAAGAACGCTAAGGGCACCATAAGAAAGCTGAACCGTTCAATCTGGTCGAAAAACACAAGATCAATCATCCCATACAACAAGCCAATTGCCATCAGGAGCCATAAAATGTTGACAAGCTTTTTAAAACGAATGGAAGATTTTTGCGTTTTGTTTCGGATACTAATGGAACTTAAAATGATCAAAAACACAAAAAGTCCGGAGGTCACATAAAAATCGGTTTGCTCTTTGTAAAACTCACTTACTTGTTGCAGAATGTCCCATTTCAGCTTTTGACCTGTGTACCAGAAATAAGTGTTCGCATAAACCATGGGAATTGCAAATCCTGAAAGCGCCAGAAATAACTCCCTGATTATGAAGGGCCTGATGTTCCATATCATCACCAGGACGAAGGGAAACATGGCAATCATAGGAGGGTGAAATGTAGAGGCTAGTCCGCCGAAAACAGAAGCATTAAAAACAGCTGCACGGCCATCTTCATTTTGACGAAGACGGAAAATTTGATGGATCAGTAGGATAAGTGCCGTATGGGCGATTAGAAGTCCATCGACACTGTAGAATGAGTGATAAAAACTCATAAAAACCACATACAGTAATGAAGAAATATAGCTGTTGCGTTCGTAAAACTCATTGGAGTTGAAGATTATATTGATGCCGATCGCATTCAACAAAATGATCATTGCTGCCGAGATTTCTGATATCAGTGGATTAAAAAACACCTCTGAGCCCCAAAATCCCATATTTGCAACCTGGGGTTGATAGTGGCCTCCGGAGAGCTGATTCATAAAGTGATACAGGGCCACAATAAATGGCAGTAGCAACAGAACACCCGCCCTATTTCCTGTAAAAAATCCAACCATGTCACGAAGATACTTAATTCTGATTTGAAGCGGTCTTGCTTAATATTTTTGGGTGTTGATGTTATTTTAGGGTTTCTTTTTCATTTTCAATTATATTTGCGCGTTTTTTAATTAAAAATTAGTTTTCTAAAACACTATGTCACAGGAAAAAACAAGATATTCTGATGCTGAATTAGCAGAATTTAAAACGTTAATTCAGAACAAACTGAAAGAAGCACAGGAAGATTATGGACTGCTTATCGGTTCACTCTCCCACAATGACGATCACGGAACTGACGATACGGGGCGTACCTTTAACATGATGGAAGACGGAAGTGAAACCTTGTCAAGAGAAGAGGTTGCCCAACTGGCTGCACGTCAAGAAAAGTTCATACAGAGTTTGCAGGCGGCCCTGGTGCGTATTGAGAACAAAACATATGGCATTTGTCGTGTCACCGGTAAACTTATTCCAAAAGAGCGTTTGCGCCTGGTGCCACACGCAACCATGAGTATAGATGCAAAAAATGCTCAAAATAAATAATACCTCGAAAAAAAATCTACTGATCGTGGGGGCTCTTGTGGCCCTCATTTTGATTTTAGACCAGGCAATCAAGGTATGGGTAAAAACCCGTTTCCTAAATGAACCGGGCGGGGGATTTAATCTGCTTGGAGATTGGTTTGTACTCGAATACATTGAGAACCAGGGCATGGCCTTCGGGACCACCTTTGGAAATAAGGTTTGGCACAAACTGGCACTGAGCATCTTTCGGCTTGGGGCCATTACAGGAATGATCATTTATCTGTTTAAGCAGTCTAACAAAGGTGCAAAACTCGAATTTCTAATTGTCATCGGATTGATTCTCGCCGGCGCTACAGGCAACCTCATCGACTCGATGTGTTATGACTTCATGTTTCCTTACGACCCCTGTATGGGCTTTAACCATTTGGCGGGTTCGGGAATTAAAACGGATTGTGGGATTTTCGGTGAGATAGAAACGAGACACACTGGATTCTTTTTGGGAAATGTCGTTGATATGTTCAAGTTTCATGCGCTCTGGCCAGAATGGGTACCTGTTCTTGGAGGAAAAGAGGTGTTTCCGGCAATCTGTAACCTGGCAGATGCATCAATATCCGTTGGTGTAATTACGATGCTTTTCCGCCAACGGGTTTATTTCCCAAAGGAGAAGAAAGAAGAAGAAGAAACAGAGCGTTAGAACCTTGCCGTCACTCCTCCCATTATCTGGAAGATCTGGACGGGGTAGTTGTACCAGCGCATATATCGCTGTGAAGCAAGGTTGTTCAATTGAAGAAATGCGGAAATTCTTTTATTGTAGCGGTATTCCAGTCCAAGGTTTACATCCGCGATGAAGCCAAGTGTTTTTACTGAAGGTACCGTTACCCAAACGTTCAAAGGGTTTCCTGTTTGCTCGCCGCCAAACTCAATCTGAGCCGCAGAATAGAATTGTGCTTTTCTTCCTCCTTCTACATGGAAATCCAGATTGACCAAGAATTTATCAAACAAATTGTACCCTCCGCGAAGCGTAGCTTCCCATACCGGAGCATTCCATGCATATCTTAGGTGATTGAGCTCGTATGAATAAAATTTGCCAATCGCATCGATTTTAATCTTTTCGCGAACTTGATACGCAATGCTGCCTTCGAGTGTGGTGAGGCTCAGGGTGTCATACACCAAGTCAAATTTGTTACGAAGTGAAAACTGATCGTCCGAAATAAAAAATGCTTTGTCACGAACACGCGCAAAACTGGCTCCCAGATTAAAGTTAATGCGCTTGCTTAAGGTTCCTTTTATGCCTCCATACAGATCTATTACCCGGCTCTCATTTCTCATGTGGAGGTTGGGCAATATAAATTCGTTTTGTGCGGCCAGGGACTTAAATGAAAGTTGATTTAATCCTCCCCTTACACCAACGTAGGGGATAAAAATATCATTGAACAACGAATACTTTAGTTCGGCTAACGGATACACATGTACCTTTGCTTTGGTGTCGACATCCACCACCATATCTACTCCAATCTGGGCCCTGAATCTATTGTTCTGGAGGTACGTTGATATTGTTGGACTCAACCCCACTATGGTGTTGCTTCTCAATATTGCGGTGTCCACGCCTGTCTGAAGAAAAGGCAGGGGAGAGAGTGTGTTTGTGGCAAGGGTGTCACCGGGCGAACCATAGGCATAACCATTGTGATTGACCCGCAAATCCAGACGGTATACCTCTTTGCCGGAACGGTATTTTAATCCGGCAGTAAAATCAAAATGGTTCTCTTTCACCCTCCAATCATCTAGAGAATCTGAAGGCGCCTTCGAGCCGAATCTGTTGTACCCAAGTGTGGTGTAATAATTAAATTTTGAGCTGTCTTTTGGGTGAAAATGATAGGCAATTCTTCCACCAAAATCCTGATAACGCTGCGCTATTCGGGTGCGATCAATGGAATCAGTGGTGAGTCCTTCCGGCAACGGGTAACCGTAATAATGAAAGCCCTGATTGGTGTAATATAACTCTGAATTTAAAGAATACTTAGTTTCATTCAGTTTGCCATATAGCCCAACTTGAGTTCGGTCGAAGCGGGCTGGCAGATAGGATGAAAAATTACCGAAAGAGCTTAAATGTTTAGCGTGTGCCCCGTAAAGAAATTTGCGTGATCTTTTCGAGTCGAAATAAATCTCACCAAGCGGCATTAACTCTGAACCTATACCCAATTTTACATACGTATTGTAAAGTTGATCCAGTTGACTTTCTGTTTTTATTGTAGCGGGGAGGATGGGTTCGACTTCCAGCTTTGTGGGTATCTGCACAGCTAAAAGCGGGTAGTTTATGATTTGAGAAGCAATGACCGTATCAAGTATAGCCGGATTTTCATTCATTCTGTATGCCGGCTCAATTGTTCTGTTTCCCACACCCGGCAATTCGATCATGTCCTGTCCTCCCTGAGCGTTCAAGAATGAACTGGCCAGTAAAAAGGAAAAAATAAAATAAATCGTTTTTCTCATCTTAATTGTCTCCTTCATTAACGTCAATCGTATTCTCCGTCTCCTGCTCGACAGCTTTGGCAGGGTTTTTCAGTTGCATCAATTCGTCCCACAGCTCATTGGCCTCTGCAATGATTCCATCCTCCTTGTCTGGATAGTTGTCTAAAACAGATTTCAGCGTTTGTTCTGCCTGGAAAAGATCTTCTTTGCCAATTAATACCCTTGTCTGTAAAATCAGTGCTTTCGCGATCCAATAATTGTATGCCGGCTTCATTTTCATAAGAGCCCGGATCTCCGTATCTGCTTTATCTAGATCCCCCATTTTAAATGACGCCTCAGCGAGTGAGTATTTCGCCTCAGAAGCCCAGGAGGTAGTCGTGTTTTTTACCACGAATTCGAGGGATGGCCTTGCCAAATCAAAATTATTTAAGTAGAAGTTTGACATTCCATTGGCGTATTCTGCCTCCAGTTTAATCGTATTTGTAGCCTGTGAACTTTCGAGCACTTGCTTGGCATAAAGGGTTGCATTGGTCCAGTTCTCAATGTTGAAATTCGAGCGCATCAGACCAAGTTTGGCATTAAAAATCACAGCCGGCCTGGAGCTTGTGGCTTCTAATTTTTGATATGCAGGAATGGCCAATTCGTATTTTCCATTGTTATAGTAATACTGAGCAAGTCTGGATGCGGAATATTCTGTGTAGGTATTGTTTGGCAGGGCAAGCACCCGTGAATAATTTTCCATGGCTTTTTCAGTCTGAGCCGTGGAAAAACAAGACTCTGCCAAATAAAATACAGCATCTATCCGGTATTTTCCTTCAGGAAAGCGCTCTATGTATTTTTCAAAAAGTGGGATGGCTGAAGAAAAAGAACTGTCGCGATATGCTTCAATAGCAGGCGAATAAAACAGCCCCTCCTGTTCGTCAACACTAATGTTTGCGCACGCATACCGAGCAGCAATATCACTTGCCTTTTCAGGTTGTTTAAGTGCTGCATATACATCTACAAGTCCGCGGACTACTTTTTCACAGACATCTCTGTCATCGCCATTACTGAGCAGAAGTTGTTTGTACGCAGACTCTGCCTGAGTGTATTCCCATTTTTTATAATGAATATCGGCAATTTCTATTTTAGACGAAACCACAAGGTCAGAATTGGGATAGTCATTTAAGATCTGCTCAAAATAACGCCTTGATTTATCCAGTTCAGACATCGCCTTGTAGCTCAGGGCAACCTCATACACAGATTGAAGCACATATCTCGAATTGGGATAGTTATTAATGATGTCCAGAAGCAAGGTGATTTTGTCTTTCATCCGGTCAGAGAACCCATACGTCTTAGCCATGTAAAAAATGGCCTGGTCTTCAAAGCCCGAGTTCAGATCCAGTGCCGATTTATAATAGCGGAGTGCATTCTCATTCTGTCTGGTCATATAGTACCCGTCAGCTGCCCGCATATACCCATCTGCAAGCTTTGTTTTATTCTTTTGGGGTAATTCAACAAACATTCTAAACGCCTCTATGGCGAGATCGATGTCCTTTTTCTTGAGGTATGCGTAGCCAAGATTATAATACGCGTCGGCCTTCAAATTTCCCGCGAGAGGCATGGAAACAACTTCCTTGTAACCCTTTATAGCTTGATCATTGCTTCCTGAGTGGAACAGCGCGTCGGCAGACCAGAACTTTGACCGAACGAGAATAGCCGGGTCAACAGGGTATTTTTCAGACAATGCAAACGAAGCAAGGCATTTTGTGTAATTTTTTTCCTGAAAATACTTAACCCCCTGATTAAAGGCAACAAGCTGATAGGCGCCTTTGAGCTTACTGTCCTTCTCCGGAATTTTATCCAGACTGGCGAGGGCTTTTTCGTAATTATTGGTTGTCGTGTAAACGTTTACGAGGTATTGATTGATGTCGTTCTTGCGGCGTGAATTCGGATATTTGTTCAGATACTGCTCCATAGCGCGCACTGACTCGTCGAATGGATTGATGTCCAGCTTATAGGAAAGGACGGCGAAATTGTACAGCGCATCTTCCTGCATTACGGGATCACCATTCGTTTCTGCGGCCTCTTTAAATGCTGCTCTCGCGGGTGCCAGTTTATCCATTTTAAGGTAGCATTCCGCAATGTGATAAAACGCTGCCTGACCAAGACTGTCTCTTTCCCGTTTTACCTTGTCGAATAGCTTGATTGCCCTTTCGTATTGCTCGCTTTTGAAATACGAGTATCCCAATATGTATTCGTCGTCACGGGTTGTATTCGCCTTTTCATAATACTCTTGCAGATACGGAACCGCCTCATCATAACTGGAAGTTCGGTAATACGCATCGCCAATGAGATGAAACAAATCCAAACGGTTGAACACGTTGGACGAATCAATGATTTTTGGTGCATATTCTGTAACCTCCTTGTATTTGCCCTGGAGGTAATAAATCTGAGCAATGTAGTACGGAACCATTTTTCCAAAAGACTCTGAACCCTCAAGCTTTCGGAACCCTTCAAGGGCCAGGTTGTAATACTTGTCGGAATATGCAATGTGACTGAAATAGTACAGTGCCGGTGATGCGTAAGGAGACTGGCCATCTTTAATTTCTAAAAACGAACTCCGAGCGTCCGCGTAATTCTTTTCCTGAAAATTTGCATATCCCCGCTTAAAATGATATTCCTCCCGATCTTCCGCGTCCAAGTCCGATGCGCCTGTTTTGTTCAACCATTCAAGGGCATCTTTAAAGTTTTTTTTATGATAAAAATATCTTCCAAGTCGAAAAGCAATCTGGTGTTTATAAATACTTTCGGGATAGTCTTTGTCAAAATTAGTCAGGAGTTCAACGGCATCATTGTTAAATAACTCCAGCGCAGACAGGCCTTCGTAATATCGGGCCTTGATATATACAGGATCCTCCGGGTGATTGAAACTATTAATGAAACTTCGGAATTCTATACGTGATGCGGCATACTGTTGCTTTTGAAATAGCTCTTCCGCACGAAAAAATGGCGCATATTCACTGTTGTACTTTTCTGAGGTCTGCGCTATAACAGGCCCGCTTAACAACAAAATGAGAACAGCGATAAAACGCTTCATACAAAACTATTTTTAAATAGGTAAAATTAACCCCGTGCCCTCGGTACTCTTAAAGACTATGTAAAAGTTTTAAACCGAATTCTGTTAAGATAATTACAGCTGTTCCTTCTGAACAGTTCAACTATTTCTGACTTTTACACTTAAAATTATCGCGTTGTGCAAAGTGTAATTGAACTTTCGAATGTTAAAGTCGTTCAGGATTCCGGAACCATTCTGGACCAAGTCAATCTTGTAGTAAATGAGATGGAATTCATTTATCTGATCGGCCGCACAGGCAGCGGAAAATCGAGCCTTCTAAAGATCATTTACGGTGAACTACCGCTTAAAGAAGGTGAGGGCTCCGTGGCCGGCTTTAATTTAAAATCGCTTCGCAGAAAGGACGTCCCTCTCTTGCGCAGAAAGATCGGCATCGTTTTTCAGGATTTTCAATTGCTCACCGACAGGACTGTAAAGGAAAACCTCTTGTTTGTACTTGGTGCAACTGGCTGGAAAGATCTGCAATTGATGGAAAAGCGCGCAGAAGAGGTGCTGCAACTAACGGGGGTTGAGTCAAAAATGAATTCCATGCCGCACCAATTGTCCGGAGGAGAGCAACAACGCGTGGCAATCGCCAGGGCCTTGCTGAATAAGCCTGCAATTATACTTGCAGATGAACCTACCGGAAATCTGGATCCTGAAACATCTGAAGAGGTAATGCGCCTTTTACTCGCCGTGTCCAAAGAGGAAAAATCAGCCGTAATTATGGCTACTCACGACCTTCGAATGGTTGAAAAATTTCCAGCCAAAACATATCGGGTAGAGCAAGGCGGTATAATAGCACATTGACCTTACTACACGTGCAGGATTTCTGCCTCATCAATCAAGGGTTCGGATTTCATGCGTAAGAACAGCTGAATAAGCGCCACCACATCTTTTTCGCAATAGGCTTTAATCCGCTCCAACCCCTTATCCTCATAATACACTCGGGCAACGTCTGCTCCTGTAATGTCATCCTTTGGTGTTGGAATGCCAAAAACGTGACACAGCAACGCTAAAGAAGTGTATGCTTTATAGTCGCCAAATTTCCATAATTCCATCGTATCGAGGTGCTTTATTTCCCATGGCTTTTTTCCGGAAATGTCCAGCATTTTTGGCAAACGTATTCCGTGAATAAGCATACGGCGGCAGATGTATGGAAAATCAAATTCTTTGGCATTATGGCCACAAAGCGCATGGTACTTAACGTCACCGTGCTCATCTAACAGGTTTTTAAATTGTTTAAGTAATGTTTCTTCATCATCGTGGTAAAATGATTTTATACGCATCTGCCTTCCTGTTCTCGTTTCGTTAATAAAGCCAACAGAAATGCATACTATTTTCCCGAATTCTGAAAGGATTCCGGCGGTTTCAGTGTAGACTTCGGCGACGGGCTTGTCTTCCTTTATTTTTGATCGGGACTTTGCCTCAAATAGATATCTGGCTTCTTCGGGTAATTCGTCAAAATAATACTGTTGTGGCACTGTTTCTATATCAAGAAACAAGATCTTTTCCAATGATAATTCGTGGTTCATATATATTTGTTTGTCTATTGAAGATACGTAAAAAATTGGAGAATCGGTTTTATTAAGGCAAATTTGTCCAAGAAAACGTTTCCTCATGGCAGAAGAACTGATACATGTTTCGGGCTCACGAATTGAGAAATACAAGGTGTTGCTCCCACAAATGCAGGCGCTGGTAGCAGGAGAAAAAGACCTGACCGCGAATCTCGCCAATATCGCAGCCGCCATCAAAGAAACATTTGATTTCCTGTGGGTGGGATTTTACCTGGTGAAGGAGGACGAGTTGGTGCTGGGGCCTTTTCAAGGGCCGATTGCCTGTACGCGAATTCGAATGGGGAAAGGAGTATGTGGCACAGCATGGGAGAGAAAGGAGTCGGTGCTTGTTGGAGACGTAAATGCGTTTCCTGGCCACATTGCATGCAGTTCCCGTTCGCAAAGTGAACTTGTCGTTCCGCTAAAGCTCCACGACGGTAGCATTTGGGGTGTTCTGGACTTGGACAGTGAACACCTGAATGATTTTAGTGAAACGGATAAAAATGAACTAGAACAGTTTTTTCAATGGTTCTCCGGACAACTCTGATTTTTTTAGGCGTGGCACTCCTAACCGGCTGTGCACAGGTCGGCTTTCTTACGGGAGGCGACGCAGATTACACCGCTCCGGAGCCAGTTCGTTGCGAACCTCAAAATGGCTCAACTTTGTTTTCCGGAAATCGCATTCAGTTCTATTTCGATGAGTTCATCCAATTGAAAGATCCAGCTGAAAACATTTTTATGGTTCCAAAGGACGCCAAAATCAATTGTTCGCTCCAAAAAAAAGTGCTCACTCTTGAATGGGAAGAACCTTTAAAAGAAAATACGACATACGCGATTTATTTTAACAATGCCGTAAAAGACGTTACTGAAGATAACGCAACCTTATTTAGTTATGTGTTCTCGACAGGCAGCACAATAGACACCCTAACAACCGCTGTTTATGTATCCGATGCCCTGAGCCAAGGTCCTGTTTCAGACATTATCGTGGGGCTATATCGCACCCAAGACAGTTTAACGCCCAGATATTTCGCTCAATCGAATAAAATGGGGATGGCGCAATTCGCTTACCTGGCTTCAGGCACGTATGCGGTTAAAGCATTTAAGGATGAGAATCGTGATTTAGAAATTGGCACGGCTGAAATACAGGGATTTGTAAGTGACTCCGTTCGAATTTCAAATGAAAGTACAGATACACTCTTGCTTTCTGTGTTTACACCGGAATCAGAAAAATTGATTTCCAAATTCGAATTCAAAGGTCCCGAAGTTTTTGAATTAGGTGTTTCCTCGCCGCTAAAAGAAATTGACCTCTCGTTAAATGGCTTAAACGTAGATCCTGATCAATATCGAAAGGTAAACAATACAACATATAGGATCTTTCCTAAAGACAGTGTGTTTCAAAACAACCTTTTGGTTGTATCAGGCGGCAAAAAAACAGACTCATCCACTGTGCGGATTACCACTGGTGAGCGTTCGGCACCCGTCACCCCCCTGGTTATTTCTCCACGAACACTCGCTCCCTCAAGTCCCGTGTTGCTCCAGTTTAACACCATAATCAGGGAATTGGACACAAGTAAAATATCGCTCTTCAAGGAAAATGACCGCGTGACGAAGATCGAATTCTCAATTATAAGGGAAAAAGATCTATTAAAAATTTATCCTAAATCCAGTGGAAAATTTCAACTTAAACTTGAAGATGGCGCAGTCTCGGGAAAAAGTCGGGCTTTTTCGACTGCTGTTGAAATACGCGAACCCAAAGATCTTGGAAACCTCATTATTGTACCGGATGGATTTTCCGGGAATCTGATTGTTGAAGTGCTTAAAGAGAAGGAACTCATAGACTCACGCTTCATCACTGCGTCAGAGCCTGTGCGATTTGAACAACTCATTCCGGGAGAATATGCGATTCGTATTGTAGTCGATTCGAACGGCAATGGTTTCTGGGATGCCGGAAACCTCTCAACGTTTTTACAGCCGGAAGAAGTAATCAATTACGGCAGCACGCGCGTAAGGGCAAACTGGGACGTTTCGGTTCCGATAAAAGCCAGGAAGTAAATGAGTGAACATTTCTCTGGAAAACAATGGAAGATCTGGGCCGGTGTTACGGTAGGAATCGTCGTTGTAGGCATCTTGTTTTATCTGAATTTAAATCAAACACGCTTTATTTCTGTAACGGACGATTCCGGATCACATTGCTGGACAGATCAAAACCACAACGGAAGAATTGACCTTGGGCTTGAGAAAGAGTTTTATTTGTGTGCCGAAGGAACTTATCGAAAAGAACACTTGTCGGATGTTTTTTACAACATACACTGGACCGGGGCTTCAATTGCCTTCATCGTAGGAGCCATGCTGTTTATGGGGCTTCGTGATGTGTTTTACATGCTGCGTATTCGTTTGCTTTCAGACCGTGGGCTTTCCTGGAGAGGAAGTTTTCAAACCATAATGCTTTGGGAATTTGCCTCCGCCCTGTCTCCCGGAGTAATGAGTGGTGCTGCTGTTGCGATGTTCATTCTGAACAGAGAGAAAATTCCATTGAGTAAAAGCACCACAATGGTTATGGTTACTGCTATGCTCGACAACTTGTTCTTCTGTCTTATGATTCCATTGGTTTTTATGTTTTATCATAGCGGCCAGCTTTTTCCTGTAAATTCCATGGCGGGGTACATTTTCTGGACTGGATATGCGGTTTTTTTATGTGTATTTATTTTCTTCTTTCTGGCAGTGTTTATATTTCCGGGACTAATTCCAAGGTTGTTGTCGGCCCTTTTTTCATTGCCCATCCTGAATCGATGGAAAGCATCCATTGTGAAGTTTGCCACCGACTTAAAGTATGCCACGAAGGAAATGAAAACTTACAGACTCCTTTTTTGGTTTAAACTGACAGGGGCAACTTTTGGAAGTTGGGTATCACGGTTTCTGGTAATAAATTGTCTTCTGGCTGCCTTTGTAAAATTAGATGGGGCCGGACACCTATTAATTCTTGCCAAGCAATTTATACTTTGGTTATTTATGCGCATGAGCCCCACTCCCGGGGGAAGCGGCGTAGCAGAATATGCATTTAGTGAATTAATGACAACAATCGGAGGATCAACGTTGCTTGTTCTGGCGCTTGCGTTTTTGTGGCGGATCCTCTCTTATTACAGTTATTTGCTGATTGGGTCCATTCTTTTGCCGAGGTGGCTTTCTAAAAAGCCTTAACGCTTCAGTTGATACACCGTGGTGCCGCCAAGAAGCAAGATCAGGTAGGCCCATTCGGGAAAAAGAATAAAAAAACTCAAGGCCGTTATTGCCCCGGTACAGCCCAGTAAAAGCAACAACTCTCTGAAATGTTCCGTCCAGATTTCGCGCAACGATTGTTTTTTATGCCGCCCGGGTTTGATAAATTCCGTTTTATAGCGCTGGTAACCCACGATGGCCAATAAGGGAAGGAGAATGTATCCCTGTTGAATACCAAGGTCTTTATATTGCCAGAATTCGATTGTCTCAGATACCAAATTCATGGATGGATGTAGATTCAGCATAAAAACCCGAAGCAGAAATAACACCGTTGCTATGATCCCAATTCCCGTGAGTATGTAAGCGGCGGGTTGCATCATTCCCCCTCCCTGAGTCAGGCGTATCGTGCGGCTCTTAAAATGCATAAAGATTTCTGAAACAATCAAATCAAGAAGGTAATACAACACTATGAAGAACAGGTCCCACTCCCAGAAAAGGTAGCCCAGGACAGGAATCAAGGCGTCGGAAAAGACTTGTACCAGACGAAGATTAAAGTTCATTTTTTAGTTTATCCGCCCGCTCACGCGATAACTTAAATTCAGGATCGTATTTAAGCGCTTTTCCGTAGGACTGAAGTGCTCGAGTGACATCTCCCTGTTCTTCGTAACAGGACCCTAAATTATGCCACGCCTCTACAAAACGAGGCTCCGACTGAATCGCCGAATTGTAATAATAGATTGCACTGTCAATTTCTTTGTAGTTGTACTGTTTAATGACTCCAATTTGATTCAAAGCCTGGTAATAATTTGGATCGATTCGGAGCATTCTTCGATACAAGCCAAGTGCCTTTGCCGGTTGATTGAATACCTGATAGGCATATGCCAACGAAAAAAGCACTTCAGGGTTTTTAGGCTGCAGTTGAACTGCTGTTCTATAATATTCTATGCAAATCGAATTGTTTTCCGCCTGATATAGGGCACCGAGCATTAAGTAGGCTTTAAAGAATTTCGGGTCTTGCTGTACGGCTGTTTCATAGGACGATTTTGCCAGATCCGGCTTGCCTAAAAAAAGATAGATAGAGCCTTTCATAATGTATGCATCCCTATACTTTTTATCGATGCGAAGCGCCTTATTTATCCATTTGAAAGACTCATCAAAATCCATCTGCTGGGCATAGGTCGATGCGAGTGAAACCATCGTTTTTGGAGATTTCGGTCTTTTTTTAAGAACTACTTTATAATGCCTCTGCGCTGCCGGAACATCTGTTGTTAATTGCCTGTCCGGCTTGTTATTTATAACATCTGCAAACAGCTCCCTGGCATCCAGATTGTTGCTGTCCAAACGAAACGCTCTTGCGGCATCAGCTTGTGCTTTGTCAAATTTCTGTCTTTCAAGGTCCCTTTTTCCGCGCTCAATTAAAAGTTCAACACTGTCGGGATAGCGTTTCAGTAAACTGTCCAGATTTTGGGGCTGAATGGGTTTTGGGGCATTGTTACACCCCGAACTTATGAGCAGGGTTAGTACTGACGAATAGATAACTGGAAATTTTCTCACATTTCAAAAATACACCAAAAGCCGTTTCAAAAGACAAGTACTTAAATTCGTATTTTTGCAGTATGCAGAGAAAATATTTGTTTTTGCTGATAGTATTGTTATTTATCGGCATGCACACTGAATTATTTGCCCAGGGTTGCTCGCAGTGTAAACTTCTATCTGAACAAGGAAGCGAATTGGATGAGAATTCTTTTGGTTCCAACATCAACTTTGGAATTCTCTATCTAATGATTGTGCCTTATGTATTGCTTCTTTTCCTTTTTCGAAAGCGTATCTTAGGATTTCTAAGGTCGTTCGTCAAGAGCGGTTCTTAAATACTTTATTTTTTTCGCGACTTAAAAAGGGCGTGGTTTAAGTTGGTGTAAGACAACGAAAATTCCAAAGACCCTGTATACGCTTTTCGCATCGTGGAAATGGTTGCATCGTAGGACACCCCAAAATGAAACCCTTTCCAATCCACTTGAATTGTTGGACAAATCGCGTCATTGAACCGGAAATATGTTCCAAAACCAAAATAAGCGTCTTGTGAATGGCCGGTAATTTTTGTGCCGTCTTTAAATCGATATTTAGTAATGATCCCTAAAATAGTCTCGTTGTGAGGGCCCTGTATAGACTGAACGGCACTTGCGTCCACAGACCAATCGGTCATGGCAATGTCGGCATTGACGGATGCATGTGCAATAAATTTTCGGTACATCCTGTCGCCTGTAATTCCTGAATAAGTAAGCGCGGGCCGGTTCAGGTGAAAGGCCCCGAGGCCTATTTGCAGTTTAAAATTATCTTTTCTTCGAAAACTCGATTTGCTCGCATCATATACATAATAGGCGCCTGCTGAAGCATCAATGTAACGGTAGCCGTTAAATCCGGCAGATTCTCCTGTTTGAATGTCCGTATCATAGGCATTGCCATTCCATTGTGAATTGAATGTGAGCGTAGAAAAATCTGCACTTCTGTTTCCAAATCCGCCCTGGATCCCTGCAGAAATCGTATGGCCTCCTCCTACAGGAAGAATACCGCTCACTGTAAGCGCGCCTGATTGTGTTCCAAATTTCGAGTCGCCGCCTATGTCGTTGTAAAACAAAAGACCCAGCCCCACGTGTGCTTTGTCTCGAAAATCATCCTTGCCTAAATTGATGTCGGCGGCAACAGAAGAGGTCATAAACTGAGTGGCGGCACCCAACCATTGGTTGCGGTGGTTTACATTCACCCGTTCCCATCCATCGTACACCCCTGCGCACGCAGGATTGATCAAAAGCGGCGTCTGAGCTGTCTGTGAAAAATGCATGTCCTGTGCAGCTAACTGACCAGCTAACAACGTCAAAACAATAAAGACACTTCTCTTCATCATTAACGAATTAAGGTGATATTGCCTGAAAGCGTTTTTGAGGTATTGTCATCAAAACGAACCTCTAGGATGTATGCGTAGACGCCCGCATTGCATGGCTTGTTTTCGAATGTTCCATCCCATTCAAAACTCTCATCCGAAGTATTTACCATTCGATTTCCCCAGCGATCGTAGATAGAGAGCGTAAATGAAACAACATTTCTTCCAACAATCAGGTAAAGAGTCTCATTCTCCGCGTCTCCTTCACCGTCAGGAGAGAATCCTGTGGGAATATAAATGCCATCTATACACTCTGCGCCCATATCCAAAGGATCACACGGATCAAAAGGATTTGTACCATCCGCAATCTCTGTAATATCAAGAATGCCATCCTCGTCACAATCAGCGCCTGAAACAATCGCTTGTGTAACATCTGCTATCACATATGAACACGGATCGTTGGCATCAGTTCCGGAAGAGACTTCCGTGGCGTCAAGCACGCCGTCTCCGTCTGTGTCAAACTGACAACCAGGAAGCGTGTCGTCCGGATCACACGGATCGAGAGGATTCGAACCATTCGTTACTTCTTGACCGTCTGTAAATGCATCTCCATCTGTATTCGGATTGGTTGGATCCGTACCGGCCGTTGTTTCCTGTGCATTCGTTAAGCCGTCTCCATCCTGATCGCAAGGTCCGGCATTTGGATTCGGTATACATGGGTCTGTATTTGCCGGATCGAGTTCATTTGAGACACCGTCGCCGTCTGTATCTGTAACCCCGGACTCCAGTGCATCTATCGTTCCGTCACCATCAGTATCCATTGGATTGGCTGGATCGAAACCGATCTCAACACAATCATTCTCGCCATCTCCATCTGTGTCAGGATTGTTCGGATCAGTTCCTGCGGCTAGCTCCACTGTGTTCAAACATCCGTCTGCATCGGAATCGATGTTGTCCTGAACAAAAAATGCTACGATGTTTTCTGCACCATTAATATTCAAGCTATTTGTATCGGAGGTAGTCGGAAGGGACAATGGTCCGGTGGTATACTCCCAGTGATCAAAAACATATCCAGGGAAAGGCCTTGCAATGAGATTCGTTGCCACACCGCCAAAATAATCTGCCGCCCAAGGATAAGACGGTGCCCACGTGGAATTCACCTTGATTTCACCACTAAGCGGAGGAGAAACGTCAAATGTCACATTGAATGGGCCTGTGAGGTTGTAACAATCAATCATACCCCCAACCAAACCGGGGCATCTTGCATTAATAAAGTCTCTGATGTCTTGAACGTTGTTCTGCCAGCCCGCCAATGAGCCTCCCCATCTGGCTATTTGGGCCGGCATTTCGGGAGCAAGTTCGTTTACCATACTATCAAGTAACTGGATCATGTAGGGACAGTCAAAATAGGTATTCATCAAGTCTGCATAACGCGTGATGTAATACTGTTCTACAATTGGGTTTTCATTGATCAGTTTCTCCAGAATATCTGTGTGTCCCTGGCCGCCAGGATTATTCAAGCTTTCCGCGTTGCATGGGTCGGCGTTTGGGGAGTTGTCTGGAATCCCTGTATAATTGACGTAATGACCAAATGTTGCATCCATGTCCCATAGGGTATAACGCCATTTTTTCTTGTCTCCCAACGGATTCATTCCCCTCCACCATGCAGTGTTCCAATTGAGCCAGTCCTGGTTGACTGTCCAGGAGTTGATCATAAAGTAATCGGCCAATGATTCCCAGTTCAACAAACTATCTACATACGCGAAATTGGTGGGATTCGCCATGTTGTTTGTCATGATGTAATTCCTTAAGTTGTTCCAGTCGGTTTGTGCTTGAGCGCCTCCATAATCTGACCAGGTGCCCCCCCACGTCTTGAGGTATTGCAAATTGTATTCGTTTTGGTCATAATAATAGTCTGTAAAATCGGCATCATCGGCCTTTTCACGAATATCATACACTCCCCAGTACTCACCATTGACATATACAACACAGGGCCTCCAGGTGCGCTCATCCAGCTTTAATCCTGCCTTTTGAGAGAGGGTATGCACATATGGATCGCGAATGTGCGCACCGCCTGATTCAAATGGATAATTGTCAGACGCTCCCGCCTTCAAAATCAGCCGCTGGAAACCTGTTCTTGTCTTGTTTGGAAAAATCTGATGGTCAATATCGCCATTGTACCCAAACTGGTCTTTCATAACGACATCAAAACCGCGCTGAGGATACGCCCAAGAGTCATTTCCATGTTTATTGAATTCTCCTTCCCCTTGGTCTATGAACAGACCCCCCTCCTCGAAAAGTTCAAAAGAACCTTGAGGGGTTATGGAACTGTTTCCATCCAAAAGGGTTGCAACACTGTTTGAACCGGCGCCGGAAACAGAAATAACGGGTGTCGTATGCGTGACATTGATAAAGTAAGTAGCTGTCTTTGTAAAGCTGGGTTCGTTAGAAGAAAAGGCTTTGGCGCGCAGAACTTTTGTCGTTGAAATTGAGACCGGACCCGAATACAGGGTAGAGGTGGCAGTTGGAACCGATCCGTCAAGCGTATATCTGATCGTTGCCGAAGCATCTGCGCAGGTGATCGTGATGTTTTGGTTTCCTGGATAAAACCCAGGAGTCAAGTTAAAAACGGGTGTTGGCGTATAAAAATTTATTGCGCCTGTATTGTTTGCGTTTGGTGTAGGCGTAAGAAAGAGCTTCCAGTCGACCGCTCCATTCGTGGAACGACCCACAGAATGGTTGTTTT
>JBEGVI010000165.1:0-5904 GCA_041178485.1 Bacteroidota bacterium
GTTAGAAATTTGAGAGGACCTGCCTCTAGTACGAGAGGACCGGGGTGGACATACCTCTGGTGTACCTGTTGTGGCGCCAGCTGCACCGCAGGGTAGCTATGTATGGATGAGATAAGTGCTGAAAGCATCTAAGCACGAAACTCGCCTCAAGATGAGATTTCTTTTAAGGGCCGTGGAAGACTACCACGTTGATAGGCTACAGGTGTAAAGACAGTAATGTCAAAGCCGAGTAGTACTAATTACCCGTAAACTTACGACTCAACTCCCTCTTTTCTTTAACTGCTTCAATCGTCCGATATATCAATACCCATTAATAGCTTTGGGTGTCTATTGCAGCAAGGTCCACCTCTTCCCATTCCGAACAGAGAAGTTAAGCCCGTTAGCGCTGATGGTACTGCCCTTTTGAGGGTGGGAGAGTAAGTCGATGCCACTTTTATAGAAGCCCCTTCAGTAATGAAGGGGCTTTTTTGTTGCCATAGAATCTCTCAAAAAATTAACATCGTCCGATTCACAAGGCCGCCCTGGAAGAATGACAACTTCTAAATATTCTTGGCTGTTTTGGTGTTTGCTTTTAATATTGCTGAAAGTTAACTAAATAAATCATAAGATTTTTTAGGCAAGTTTTCGGAATACCTATCTTCAATGTAGGTGCAATTTGAGCAGAAAGAAGGTGTGATAAATGGCAATAATGATAAATGAGTATATTAAAAATCTATATACTTAGCCATGCTCACTTCATTTCTTTTTTGCGGAAGAATGGACAGATTGTCCTTTAATTCATTCAGTGAATCCTCCTTGGGATGGTTCAACCTGCTCTTTTTGATTTCGGATTTTAGGATTTCAAGCAGTTTTAATTCATAAACATCAAGTAAGCCCTCGTTTCGCTCAAATCTTTCAGTATTTCTTATGAGGTAATTCATATGGTCATAATCTTTAGTCAGATAGTTCAGATAAATATTTATTATCATTATGTATAACTGAAGATCAATTCGAGTTTTTGACTTCGATAATTGGTAGTAAACCTTTATCCACTTTTTAACTTCCTTCAGTCCCCTTTTATTGAAGTGCATCGTGATGATCAGAAACAATAATTCAAGTTTTTCATCGGGGCGAATAAAACGGTGGTATTTATCCAGACACAAATCAATATTCTTGTCAAGATCCTTGTCCATAGAATTTGTTTGGATCAAGATCTGGATCTGTAAAATAGTATATCTGATCATCTTTCTGGCTTCAAAATATATTGAGGATGTTTTTATACTCTGTATCTCCTTACAATAAGTCAGAGCTTCTTCAGTTCTGTTGATGATCAGACAGGCTTCAACAAGATTGTTAAGTGTATTTATCATATTCTGCGTGTCAAATTGTGCGTTGTTCGCCTCATTTAATAGGTTGTAACGATTGATAGCACTTTGATACATTGAATGGTAATCACCGGTCATGGCGTAATAAAGAGTAAAGATCCGGTGAAAATAGGATCTGGCGACTAGAGAACGGCAATTGGTTTCGGAAGTCAACCTGGGATGTTTTAGCAGTTCATTCAAGAGTATTCGTTCTGCTTCATTGACAACATTTCCTTTCTTAAAAGAAAAGGAAGCGAAAGAGTAATATAGGAGTTCAAAATCCTGCACTTCAACGATCAGTTCTCTCAGCCTTCCTTCCTCTTCAATGGTTTCCCGAACTCCCTGAATGTTCAATTCAGCAAGATTTATCAGTCGTTTAAGTGACAGGGCTTCTGACTCTGTGTAGAGATCACTGTTTGTAACTGCCATGTCAATAGCCTTTTCAACTTGTTTTCTGGACTGACCATATAAACCTTTTTGAAACAGCACCCACGAAGCATTCAGGTAGTTTTTTGATCGAAGAATATTGTCTGAATTACTACCAAGTTCGATCAGTACTTTTAACATGAGTTCATATAAGTAATTCTTCATTCTGGACACCGAATTTCCATGACCAAACTCCCTACTGAAAGATCGGTCGTCATATTCAGTTGAATTATTTAAAAAATTGAACATTTTGATGTAGAGTAAATCTTCCTTGCCTTCTCCGGTTCGAATCTGTTTTTTAAAAGAACTCTTTTCAGATGGACTCATTTGATGAATCAATTCCCATAGTTGATCAGACATAAAGCGTGTAATAAATAAAAATATAATATACAGATAATCAGTGTTATATTCGATTTATACGAATATATTAAGTGTAAAATAATAAAGAAATTGAATTGCCCTGTACGTTTCTTCCAATTAAATTCATTCTTTGAAAGTTCGCTATGAAAAATTTCTACTTTGGTTTGATTAATATACTTTGGTTTAACCTTGTACCCTTTTTAGGAAATTCACAGACCTTTTCACAAGTAAATTCAGTTCTTATTGAAGGAAGTGTTCTACCTACAAATGATGGTATTTTCCTCGAATGGAACAATGATGTTCCAGCTACTCAGTACACAATCTACAGAAGAACTTATGGGGCCGCATCATGGGGCGCCCCAATAGCCACATTATCCGGAACAATTTCCAGTTATACAGATGCAGGATTAACCTCAGGTGTTAAATATGAATATAAGATCCTTCGCAACTCAACGACAAATGGATATGGGTATTTATGTTCGGGGATTGATACCGATATCAATTATGATCCGGGAATTGTCCTATTAGTGATTGATGATTATTTTATTCCGGCTCTTCAGGCTGAGATTGATGAATTAGTTGCCGACATTGAATCAGATGGTTGGTTCGCTCATATAATTCAAGTGAACAGATCCCAGTCGAACGAATCAGTAAAATCACTTATTGCCAATGAATATAATTCAGCCCCGACACGAGTAAAGAGTGTATTCCTGTTAGGACACGTACCTGTCCCTTATTCAGGTGAAATGAATCCTGACGGACATCCGGATCATATAGGGGCGTGGCCGGCAGATGTGTATTATGCAGACATGGATGGGACTTGGACGGATAATACCGTTAATAATAATACGGCTGTTGACATTCGAAATCACAATTTGCCGGGTGATGAAAAATTTGATCAGTATTTTGTGCAAAGCAATGCTGAATTACAAATTGCCAGGGTTGACTTCTACAATCTACCCATTTTCAGTGCGACCGAAACAGAACTTATGTCTTCCTATCTCAATAAACTGCATGCCTTTAAAACAAAAGATTATGTCCCTCTCGATATTGCGGTTGTCGAAGACAACTTTACAGGGCTGGAAGAAGGTTTTGCGGCTGGGGGGTATATGTCATTCTCCCCAATTGTTGGAAGATCATCAGTTTCCAATGGAGATTATGGAACCTCTCTACAAACTCAGGATTATCTATGGAGTTATGGCACCGGACCGGGTTCTTATATTGATGCTCAAGGTATTGTTTCCAGTGCAGAATTTGCTGGATTTGACTACAACAGCACCTTCACCATGTTATTCGGAAGTTATTTCGGTGATTGGGATTCACAAAACAACCTATTGAGATCCGCTCTTGCTTCCGGAAGAATCCTTTGCAGCTCCTGGTCGGGTCGTCCCAATCTTTTCTATCATCCAATGGGTATGGGCGAAAATATCGGTGAGTGTATTCGTATCTCACAGAATAATACAACCAACTATTTTGCATCTACTACAACCTACTTCAAACGTTGGACCCATATTGCTCAAATGGGAGACCCAACGTTGCGTTCTCATTATGTGGATATGGCATCGAACCTAATTGCGAGTGGTCAGTCAAATGGTAATGTTGATCTCAGTTGGACTGCCCCTCTGCAACCGGTTGCCGGGTATAATGTTTACAGAAGATCATCGTCAATCGAATCCTGGACAAGACTTAATGCCTCTTTAGTTACTGGAACCACGTATACGGATAATTCACTTATTGCCGGTGGCAACTACGAATACATGGTTAGAAGCGTTGTGCCCCAAACCACTGGAAGTGGCAGATATCTCAACGAAAGTCTTGGTGTGAAAGCATCTACCCTCTCGGTTGCGGGAATTGAAGATGAATTATCAGCCGCTGTGATATATCCTAATCCATTTGAAGATGAATTGATCATTCATAATCTGAATGGAGATTCAATTGAGATTTCTAATTCAACGGGTCAGGTCATTTTACGAGGCTCAGCTGAAGATTGGATCATCAATACTTCCCAATGGGTTAAGGGAATCTATTTCTTAAAGACAGGGAACTACATTCATAAAATAATTAGAAAATAAGCATGAAAAGAATAGCAGGATTTCTTTGCATTACAAGTTTTTTTGTTGCACTGGGTTTAAATGCCCAGGACATAAGGAATTACAACAATAATTGGGTTTTTGGTGATTCAATACACTTAAAATTTTCGAATATTCCAAATGCGAACCAAAATCCAATCCTGAATACGGCGGTCTCTCATAATATGGTGAACAGCGAAGGAAATGCTTCAATTTCTGACGGCTTTGGTAACTTGCTTTTCTATGCAGGGCATCCTTCAACGAATCCAGCGGCATTCAATTTATACGATGCCAACTACAACCTAATGCCCAATGGGCAAAACCTTGTGAGCCATGAAAGTGCATCGCAAGGGATCATAATTACTAAAGATCCGGAGGATTGTTCAGAGTATTATGTATTCTATGTAAGTAATACGATTGGGAATGGTCTGCGTTATTCTAAAGTCGATATGGATCTAAATGGTGGAATGGGTGATGTGATCCCTGGAGAGAAAGATATTTTACTTTATAGCACTCGCGGTGAAAAAGTAATAATAGCTCAAAAGGAAAATTCGAAATATTTCTGGGTAATTACACGTAGGATCGACCCAACGGCAGGCCCACTTGATGAGCTGGTTGCCATTCCATTATTAGCAGGCGGTATTTTTGGGGCACCAGTCATATCCGTATTTGGGGTACCGGCAGCTGCTACAGGAACAGGATACATGAGTATGCATCCTGATAATCTTAAATTGGCGGATGTTCAATACGCCAATAAATCGGTTTGCACCTATGATTTTAACCCTGCAACAGGAGGATTTACCAATCGAACAACAATATATTCATCACTTTCGAATATGCCCTATGGAGGTAGCTATAGCCCCGCAGGCAATGTGTTATATGTAACCTTTCAAGAAAATGATCCCGGACCAAACTTCGGTTTTGAAATCTTGAGACGCTTTCATCTTTCAGTAGATCCCACTGGAGCTACATTTACTGATGTCATTGTAGGATTGAGTGACGGTTTTCATGCTGTTCAGAGAAGTCCGAAAGGCTTGATGTATGTAACACAAGGCTCGTCACAATTTCTGCACAAGATTGCAGATCCCGATAACTATGCAGCTCCAAACATAACATTGAATGGACAAAGCGTAACGAGGTTTGTCCTTGGTGGTCTTCCTAACCAATATTTCCCCTGGGAGTCTGTGCAGAACTATGATTTCATGAATCTTTCCGGCTCACAGGAGATCTGTTTTAATACTGCAACGACCGTTGGAGGACCAGCCGACTCTCTTCAGGCAGTATACAGTTGGCAAGGGCAGATTCTTACCCCATCGGGTTGGACGACTCCGTCATCATCTTACCTTGTGAATCCCAACGCTACAAACCCAACAACAATCAATCTTACTTCGGGAGTAACTAGATTTATTTTAACCATCCTGAATGATTGTGGAGACACGATTTTTGTCAATAAGGAACTTGTATACCTCGACTCTCTGTCTGTTCCCGTGGTAACCGGAGATGTAGACTATTGTGCTGGCGAAACGATCACACCCCTTACCTCCACTCCTCCGATTGCAGGAGTTATCAATTGGTATTCTGATGCATCTCTAAATACACTGGTTGGAACAGGAACAACTTATACACCGGCTAATATTGTCGGGGCGACAACCTATTTCGTTGTCGAACAGGTCACCGGAGGGCTTGTGCCTCAGGAATGTACTGGT